>JAISZC010000183.1 GCA_031269485.1 Deltaproteobacteria bacterium | reverse complement strand
GACGTCCTCGAGCTCGGCGTTGCGGCTTCGGAGGTCGGCCACCAAATTGTCCCGCTCCATCGACCGGGTCTCCAGCTTGACCAGCATCAGCCCGAAGGCCTCGGCCAGGCGGGCCAGCTCCGGAGGCGCCGCCGTCCGGCTGGTGAGGCGGTAAAGGGCCGCCTCGCTGGACTGACGCCCCCAAGCCAGGTCGTCGCACAGGCGGATCAAGTCGTCCAGCAGCTCCAAATTCTTGGAATCGGTCAAGTTCATGCGGCCCGCCGCGGCGGCCGCGCCGGGCCGCCAAAATCAAGTTGCTGCAGCAAAACGGACGCTTAGGGCGAAGACCCCAAAAAAAACAAGCCCAAGCCGCCACAGGGGCAGATTGCGAGCTGGGCGGCCGAAGTCGAAAGTTTTGCGCCATTTGCCATTGCTAAGGTAGTACCTTTCGGGCTCCAAAACAAGAGGAGCCGTCGCCGCTTTTTGGGGGGCGGCCGGCGGCAAGAGGCCGCGACCCGAAAGGCGCGAAAGAAGGCGACGAGCCAAGGGCGGCCGCGACCCGCCTGCCGAACGCGAGACCCGGCTCGGCGGCGGGATCCGGCGGAGAAGTCCGGCGGCGTGGCCCGGCCAGTCGCGGGCGGAAGAGGAGGGGCGGAGAAAAAAGAAGAAAAAAGGCGGAAAAATAATCAAGTCCGGCGCCCCGCCGGCCGATAAGACAACTGGAGGCGTCCAAAGGACGCGATTCCAACAGGAGGTCGCGCGGCATGAGCTCGCTGAGCTTGAATTTGCTGGCCCACAGCTGTTCTTCCCAAGCGCTGGCCTTGAGGGGTCTGGCCCAACGCGATCTCCTTGTCCGCGAGACGGAGGCGCTCGACGGTCGGGCGTCCGAAGAGGTTCAAGCTCAAAGCCAGGAGCTGATTGAAGCTCAGCGGACGGCCGAGACCGAAAAAACCGCCGACGCCTTGGCTGGCCTGGGATCGCGGTTCAGGACGGTTTTGCTGGGCCGGTTGCGCGACGGCGCCGACGGCTCGTCCGAGCCGACGGCCGAAGCCCTGGCCTCGATGGCCGTCGAGGTGGCCCAGGAACTGGGCCGCCAAAAGGCCGGCGAGTTCATGAGCCGGACCTTGGCCGCCGCCGAGACGGACTCGGACGGCGCCGACCTGAGCCGGACGCTGGACGATTTTTTCCGCCAAGCCGCGGTCGAGGACCCCGCGACCGGCCAGCTGGTCGACAAATGGCAAGGCGAGCTGCGTCGCGCCGGCTTGCCCGGGGCGTCCCGGACGCCTGACGACGAGAGCCTTCAAGCCGAAGGCCAGCAGACCGGCCAGACGGGCGAGCCACGCCTCGCCGGCGGGAACGGGCAGGCGACCGGAAACCTCAAAAACGCCTACGGATCCGCCTACGGCGCCTACGGGACGGCCTTTCTGCCCAAGCTCACGGGCTTCGCCGTCAACGCCGTCATTTAGCTCGCCGTTTAGCTCCCGTCATTCGCTCGTTTGGGCCGTCCGCCCTCGGTCGCCTCAAAGGCCCGCCGCCGGACGTCTTGAGCGGCTTTTTTTTCGCCCGAACGCCGTCGAAAAGCCAGCCAGCTGAAATCAAGCCCCCCACGGCCCCCCAAAGCCATCAGGCCCCAAAGCGCTCGACCTCAAGGCCGGCCCCTGGCCAGGCCGCGAGGCCGACGCCGTCCGGCCAAAAAGCTCAGAGCCTCATGGCCGGCCCCTCGAGCCCGAGGCCCTGCCCCATGCGGACGCTTCGGCTGTCGACCATTGCGTCTCAGCGCCGCGCCCGGGTTTTGAGCCGTTTTCCGGGCCTGTTCCGGGCCAGTCCGGGCCTGCTCCGGGCCTGTCCGGGCTTGTTCCGGGCCTGTCCGGGCTCGTTCCGGGCCTGCTCCGGGCCTGTTCCGGGCTTGTTCCGGGCCTTTCCGGGCTTGTTCTCGTTTCGTCCCGGGGGCTTCCCCGCTCGCCTTAAAGGCGCGGATCCACCGGTTCGGTCTCCAAGGCCAAGACGCCGAAGACGCACTCGTGGACCCGGTCCAGCGAGGCGCCGGCGACGAAGCGTTCCAAGGCCTCGAGCCCCAAGGCGAACTCCTGCATGGCCAGCGCCCGCTTGCGGCCCAGCTGACGGCGCTTGAGCAGCTCCATGTGCCCCGGATCGTCGTATTCCGGGCCGTAGATGATGCGCAGATACTCGCGCCCGCGGCATTTGAGGGCCGGCTGAGGCAGCCGTCGGCCGGGCTCCGTCGGCCCGCCCAGGCCTCGCAGAGGCTTGACGACCATGCCCTCGCCGCCGGCGGCGGTCGACTCGAGCCAAAATTCTTCGGCGGCCAGGCGGCTGGCCTCGTCTTGGACGTCGACGACCCGATGCTCGGTGGGCCGAAAAAGGGGCTCGCCGGCCAGGTGCTCCCGCAAAAGCTCCAGGTGCTCCAAGCGGCTGAGGGCGCCGAGGGTCCGGCCCTCCACGGCCATGATCTGAAAAGGCGCCAGGACGAGGCCTTCGAGTCCCTCGACGGGCCAGCAGTAGCGCCGCCAGGCCGCCGAATAGGCCTCGACCTGCGTCAGCCGCCGTCGCTGAGCGGCCAGCAGGCTTTCGAGCTCGGCTTGGGCTTCGGGGGGCTGGGGCCGCGCCAGCGCCAGGCTCAGGGCCTCGATGGCCCGCTTCAGCCCGCCCTGGCCGGCCACGCCAACCGGAGCGTAGTGGTCGCCGACCAGAGACCTGGCCTTGGCCGACCACGGCAGCAGCTCGCCGTCGAGGACCGTCCAGTTGGCCTCAAAGCGCGCCCAAAAGCCTGAAGCCTCCAGGGCCCGGGCCAGCCGCTCGAGGATGGCGGCGGCCACCGCGGGGTCTCCGAAAAAGTCGCGGCCGGTCCGCGTGTAGATTGCGCCCCGGGTTCCGTCGTCGACCCCGAAGCGTTCGGCGGCCGTCCGGGCGTCCCGGCACAGCGCGACCACCGCCCGGCTGCCCATGTGCTTGGTCTCGCAGATGACCGCCAGCTCGCCGCGCTTGCGAAAATAGTCGAAGGACTCGGCGGGATGCTCCAAGTAGTCGGGCCGCCGGCTGACCTCCGAGGGCGACATGGTCGGCGGGAGGTAGACGAGCCAATTGGGCCGGACGGCGAAGCTGGACATGATTTCCAGGGCCGCGGCGGCGCGCTCCTCGGCGACGCGCACCGGCCCGGCGAGGCCGGTCTCGACGAGGCGGCCGCCGGCGACGCTGGCTAGCCTGATCAGGCCGCCGGGCGGATCGTCCGGCCCGCGCGCCGTCTCGACGGGCAAGGGCCGGACCGGCTCGTACCACGTCCGGGCGGCCGGCGTCGACGCCAGCTCGCCCTCCGGGTGGCGCCAGGCGGTCAGCCGGCCGCCGAAGACGCAGCCGGTGTCGAGGCAGACGGCGTTGTTCAGGCGCCGGACCTCGGCGTGCGGGTAGTGGCCGTAGAGCACCAAGGCCCGCCCCCGGTAGGATTCGGCCCAGTCGACGCGGACGGGCAGCCCGAACTCGTCGATCTCGCCGGTGGCGTCGCCGTGGAGGCAAAAATCCCGCACTCGCCGGGAGCTGCGGCCCTGGTAGCGCTCCGGCAGGCCCGCGTGGGCCGTCACCAGCCGCCCCCCGTCGAGGACGTAATGGCTGACGAGGCCGCCCAGGAACTGCTTGACCTCCAGCAGGAAGGACTCCGGCGCCCCGGCCAGCTGGGCCATGGTCTCGGCCAAGCCGTGGGTTTCCTTCGTCTCGCGGCCGGCCAGACGCCTCAGCAGCCTGCTCTCGTGGTTGCCCGGCAGGCACAAGGCCGCCCCGGAGCGCGAAAGGTTCATCAGCAGCCGGAGGGTCTTGACCGTGTCCGGCCCGCGGTCGACGAAGTCGCCCAGAAAGATGGCCCGCCGCCCCGCCGGCGGCTCGGCCGACAGCTGGTCGCGGTCGACCCGCCAGCCGAGCTTTTCGAGCAGCTCCGTCAGCTCGCCGAAGCAGCCATGCACGTCGCCGATCACGTCAAAGGGCCCGGCGTCGTCGGAGCGGTCGACCCGGAGCTTGAGCCGGACGAGCTCGGCCGCCTCGGCTTGCTCCGGACCTTCGAGGACGTGGACGATCCGAAAACCCTCCCGGCCGAGATGCTTAAGGCCGCGACGCAGAAGGTCGCATTGCCGGGCCGCGATCTGCGCCGGCATCTGGGCCCGCTCGGGCCGCAGACGGTTGCGCTCCTGGCAAATCTGGGGCTTGACGTGAAGCGCGACGGCCTCGGCGAACAAGTCGTGCTCGCGGGCCAAGGCGATCAGGCGCGCGCGATCCTCGCGCCGGACGTTGGTGGCGTCGATCACCGTCAGCCGGCCGGCGGCCAGACGGGCCCGCGCCACGGTCTTGAGGCACTCGAAGGCCGCGTCGGTGCAAGCCTGGTTGTTCTCGTCGTCGGAGACCAGGCCCCGAAAGAAATCCGAGCCGAGGGTCTCGGTGGGCTTGAACAGCCGCCGGGCCAAGGAGCTCTTGCCGCTCCCCGTGGCGCCGATCAGCAGCACCAAGGACGGATCGTGCAGCTCCAGCCTCATGACGCGAATATCCCCATCAACGTGGGCCGGCCCAGCTGGTCGTCGAGCTCGCCGAGCTCGTCGAGCTCGACCCGGTAGCCGTGCCGGCGGGCCGTCGTCTCGGCCCATTGCGCGAACTCGGCCCGGCTGAACTCGAAGCGGTGGTCGGCGTGCCGCAGCCCGTTGGCCGGCAGGTTGGCGAACTTGACGTTCCATTCGCGGTTGGGCGTGGTGACCGCCACCGTCTTGGGCCGCATTTCCCCAAAAAGGATTTGCGCGAAAACCGGCAGGCGATGGGGCTCAAGATGCTCGACGACCTCCTGACAGACGGCCGCGTCGTAGCCGCGCAGACGCTCGTCGAGGTAGACCACGGAGCCGTGGAGCAGGGTCACCTTGTCCGGCAGACGGCGAAAAATTCTCGTCAGGCGCTTTTGGGCCCTTTCGAGGGTTTTGAGCGACACGTCCAGCCCCGCCACCCGCTGAAACTCCTTGGCCCGCGCCAGCCGGCTCAGCAGCCGGCCTTCGCCGCAGCCCAGATCGATCACGCTGGAGGCGCCGCTGCGGGCCAAAGCCGCCAAGATGGCGGCCATCCGCCGTTTGTCGAGGCTGGCCTTTTCGGAGACCTCGATCGGCGTCCCGGCCTCGTCCTGCGGCTCCTCTTCGGCCCCGCCTTGGCCGTCGTCGAGGCGCTCCAAGGCCAGCTTGACCAGCTGGGCGGCGCGGCGAAGGTAGCGCCGGGCCACGAACTCCCGCTCAGGCAGCTCGGTCAGCCAGCCCTCGCCGTGCCGCAGCAGCTTTTCCACCTCGTCTCGGCCAATGTAATAATGCTTGCGGCCGTCGGAGACCGGCAGCAGCACGTAGAGTCGCTTGAGCAAATCCGTCAGCGTCGTGCGGGCCCGCACGCGCAAGTTGAAGTAGGGCACGCCGCACCATTCGGCGGAGGCCGAATCGGCCTCCGCCGGCGTCAAGACGGCCTCGCAGCCCAGATGCGCGAAAATGCTCGTCAAGACCTCGCGGTCGCTCTCCCGACGGCACGGCAACATGGCCGCCTCGACCGTCAGATCCAAAAGCCGGCCGACCGCCTCGGGGCGCTGGGGGCAGCGGCCGCCCAGGGCCGAGCCGAAGACCCGGGCGAGGGCCACGCTCATGAAGGAGCTCGACGAGTAGGGCCGATCGCTGACGTAGTCAGGCAGGCCCAGAGCCCGCCTCTGATCGCGGGCCAGCGCCAGCGGATCGACGTCGAGCATCAGGGCCGCGCAGACCCGCTCGGCGGAATATTCCGGATAAAAGACCACGGCTTGGCCGAAGGCCAACGGAAAGCGCTGGACCTTGAAAGGACTTTTGTGCAGCAAGTAGCTCAGGTCCTCGGCGCCTGGGCCCTCGCAGGCGATGGTCAGCAGCATGACGCGTCCTGGTCGCCGCCGCCGCGGCGGAAAATTGATCGACGAAAAATGGTCGGCGAAAAATGGTCGACAAAGAAGAAAAAAAACGAAACTTAAAAAAAACCGGCCGCCAGGGACGCCTTGCGGGGCCCGTGGACCTTGAGCGGCCCAAGCGAACCAAACGGTTCGCCCATGGCAGCGGCTCGGCGTTCCAATTGTCCACCGGTTTTTTTGAAAAAGAAGGGGCGAGGGGCCGTTCTGTCAGACCTATCCAAATCTAACCATCTGATTTGGTGCTGACTTTCTGCTTCATAGAGGCCGGTTTCACCTTGTGACTGCCCGCAAGGCCAGAGCCTTCCTCTCCACAGAC
>JAISZC010000155.1 GCA_031269485.1 Deltaproteobacteria bacterium | reverse complement strand
TTGACCTCCCAGGGCCTGCTGGAGGAGGAGCGGCCCGACGACCGTCCGCCGGGCGATCTGACCCGCGATCCGCCGGACTTTCCCCTGGACCGGCCCCTGAGGCTCCAAAGCCTCGCCCGCGCCGACGAGGGCTTTTTGCTGTCGATGGCCTACTCGACTCAACGGGGCTACGGCCCCGTCCACCCCTTCGTGGGCGAGCTCAGGCTTGGTCGGGTCGAGGTGGAGTTCACGCCGCCGGAGCTGGGCTTCGCGGCGACGGTGGGCGAGATCGAGATCGCCGAATGCCGGACCGTCAACCAGTTCAAAGGCGACGGCCGCCGCCCGCCCATGTTCACCGGGGGCTACGGCCTGATCTTCGGCCATGGCGAGCGCAAGGCGCTGTCGATGGCCATCGTGGACCGGGCCCTCAGAGCCGGCGAGCTAGGCGAGACCGTCAAAGGCCCGGCCCAGGACGAGGAGTTCGTGATCGCCCACGGCGACAGCGTCCAGGCCTCCGGCTTCGTGGAGCACATCAAGCTGCCCCACTACGTGGATTTCCAGGCGGAGCTGACCATGCTCAAGGGCCTTCGCGCCAAGGCGACGGCGGGACGGCCGGAGGTCGAGCCGCCGGACGAGCGGCCGAGGGACGGCCAGCCGAGCGACGCGGGACAGGCCGGCCAGGCGCCGAAGAACGGCGGACTCGCGGCCCCCAAGCCGAGCGCCGCCCGTCCGAAAACGGAACGCGGTCGGGCCGCCGCGGAGGCGCCGGACTCTGAGGCGGCCGGCCTGGAGGCGGCACAAGCTGAGGCGCGCCGAGAAGACGCCCGAGACGGGGACCGCGTCGAAAGGCCGATTCGGAGTCGGGCGGGACATGAGAACCCGGGGCCTGAGGCGGTCCGCCTTGCGGACTCGGGCCGCGCGGCGGCCAGCCAGGCTGCTCCGGGCCGTGAGGCCGCCAGCCAGGCGTCCCAGGAACTTGAGACGGTCGGCGAGGCCGACCAGGAGGCGAGAGGCCATGACGCCGTCGCTTGAGCAAGCCCGCAGGCCGGCCCCCGACCGGTCCTTCGACCGGTCCTTCGACCCGCTCTTCGACCGGCCTTTCGACCTGCCCTTCGACCAGCCTCGGACCCAGGCGCCGCCCCTCGGCCCAGCTCCCCGGCCGGCCTTGGCGTCGAGCCTTGAGCCGCACGACGGAGGCCTGCGCGCGGCCCTCGACGCGCTCGACCGCCGAAGCTCGACCACGGGCGGCTACGCCTATCTCGACGAGGAGGCCAAGCGCGAGATCCGCCGAGGCCTTTTGAAGGCCGTGGCCGTGCCGGGCCATCAAACCCCCTTCTCCGGCCGCGAGATGCCCATGCCCTACGGCTGGGGCACCGGCGGCGTCCAGGTGACGGCGTCCTTGCTGGTTCCCGACGACGCGCTGAAGGTCATCGACCAAGGCGCCGACGACACCGTCAACGCCGTCTCCATACGGGTCTTCTTCGCCCGGACGGCCCGGGCCAAGACCACGACGCGGACGAGCGAGGCCACCATCATTCAAACCAGGCACCGCATCCCGGAGACGCCGCTCGCGCCAGGGCAGATCATGGTGTATCAGGTGCCTCTGCCCGAGCCCCTGCGGCGGCTGGAGCCTCGGGAGACCGAGACGGCGACCCTTCACGCCCTGGCCGAGTACGGCCTGATGCGGCTCAAGCTCTACGAGGACGTCGCCAAGCACGGAGACATCGCCCTGAGCTACGACTACCCCGTGCTGGTCGGCGGACGGTATCTCATGAGCCCCTCGCCCATCCCCAGCTTCGACAACCCCAAGCTCGACCGCTCGCCGGCCCTGCACCTTTTCGGAGCGGGGCGGGAAAAGCGCCTGTACGCCGTCCCGCCACACACCTCGGTCGAGAGCCTCGATTTCGAGGATTTTCCCTTCAAGCCCCAGAGCTGGGCGCAGGTCTGCGGGCTGTGCGGGGCGGCCGACAGCTACCTCGACGAGGCGGTCCTGGACGACCGCGGCGGACGCCTCTTCGTCTGCTCGGACTCCGACCACTGCCGGCGCCGCCGGAGGACCCCATGAAGCCCTTGCTCGCGGCCCATGGCCTGACCAAGATCTTCCGCTCGCCGTCGGCCGAGCAATCGGCCGAGCCGACGACCGGACCATTGGCCGGGCCGCCGGCCGGACCTTTGGACCGGCCGTCAGACTGGCCCGCGACCGGACCGTCGGCCGAGCAACCCGCCGGCCTCCCCGCCGGGCAACCGGCCTGCCTGGAGGTCGCCCTGGAGGTCCACGCCGGCGAGGTGCTGGGCCTGGTGGGCGAGTCCGGCAGCGGCAAAAGCACCCTGCTGAATCTTCTGTGCGGCGCCGTGAAGGCCGACGCCGGTCAAAGCCTCTACCGCGACGCGCTGGGCCTGGAAGTCGATCTGCAAAACGTCGAGGAGGTCGACCGACGCCGGCTGATGCGCTCGGAGCTGGGCTTTGTGCGGCAAAACCCCCGCGACGGCCTCAACATGAACGTCAGCGCCGGCGCCAACGTGGCCGAGCGGCTCCTGGCCGGCGGCGAGCGCCGCTACGACCGAGCCAGAGCCGCGGCCGCGGCCTGGCTCGAGCGGGTGGAGATCCCCGTCCGGCGGCTCGACGACAGTCCGGAGACCTACTCCGGGGGCATGCTCCAGCGCCTCCAAATCGCCAAAAACCTGGTCGCCGGCCCTCGGCTGGTCTTCCTGGACGAGCCCACCGGCGGGCTCGACGTCTCGGTGCAGGCCAGACTGCTGGACCTGCTGCGCAATCTCGTGGCCGGCCTGAGGCTGGCGGTGGTGCTGACCACCCATGATCTGGCCGTGGCCCGCTTGCTGAGCCACAGGATTTTGGTCATGAAGGGCGGCCGGACCGTCGAAAGCGGGCTGACCGACCAGGTGCTCGACGATCCCCAGGCGCCCTACACCCAGCTGCTGACCTCCTCGACGCTGAGCTTGTGAAGGGGTCGGGAGGCGCCGGACAAATTTGGGCCTGGGGGCCTTCGCGGCCGCGGCGGCTTTGGTCCAAGCCGCGGGCGACGAGACGGGGCGGCTGGAATCGTTGGCGCTTTGGAGCTTTCGGCGAGCGGCCAAGCCGCGCCTCGGCCTGCCGTGCGCCGGCCGACAGCCGGCCGGCCGCAAGGAGAAAAAAATGCCGACGACGGATCCTCAAGTCATGGTCAAAGTCTGCGCCCTGTCCAAGACCTTCACCCTTCATCTGGCCGGACCGGCCGTGCTGCCGGCCCTCAGAGACGTCTCGCTGGAGGTTCGCGCCGGAGAGTGCCTGGCGGTGGTCGGACCTTCGGGCGCGGGCAAGTCCACTCTTTTGAGGTGCTTGTTCGGCAACTGCCGCCTCACCTCGGGCGAGGCCTGGATACGACGCCGCGGACGCCTGATCGCGCTTTCCCAAGCTTCGCCCAGGACCGTCATGGCCTTGCGCGAGACGACGCTGGGCTACGTCAGCCAGTTTTTGCGGGTCATCCCCAGAGTCGGCGCCTTGGACGTCGCGGCCGAGCCGCTCGTCAGCCTGGGGCGTTCGCCGGAGGAGGCGCGGGCCGCGGCCGGGGAGCTTTTGGAGCGGCTGCGGATTCCGAGGAGATTGTGGACGCTGGCCCCTTCGACCTTTTCGGGCGGCGAAAAGCAGCGCGTCAACATCGCCAGAGGGCTCGTGAAGTCATCCCCGGTGCTGCTGCTCGACGAGCCCACCGCTTCGCTGGACGCGGCCAACAAAAGAACCGCGGCCGAGCTCATCAACGAGGCCAAGGCCCGCGGGGCGGCGGTGGTGGGAGTCTTCCACGATCGCGAGGTCCGGGACATGGTCGCCGACCAGACGTTGGAGCTGCGGCCGATCGGCGGGGGACGGCCGCTTGAGGAGCTGGCCTGAGGAGTCGGCTTGATTGACGTCCTCCCCTGGCTGAAGTCAGAGGCTCCCTCGGCTTAAGTTCTGTGGCGAGGCCGAGTGGCGAGGCCGAGGGATGAGGCCGAAGCGCGCCGCTGGAGAGCGCGGAGGCTTTCGAACGCAAAGAGGCTGGGGACGGCGGAGAGTTTTTTTTCAAGCTCGGAGCCTGTTTCTCGAGACGACGCGAAAGACGGAGCTGGCGGACGCGGAACGCCGGGCATGGAAGCTGGGTTTGGAAGCTGGGCTTGGACGCGGCGACGAAAGGCCGAGCTTGCGCCTCGGCGCCGGGCCGCGCGGGCCGATGACGGGCCGTTTGGGACGGCTTCCAAGCCGCGCCCGCGGCGGCGGCCCGCGGCCGAGATCAGCCGAGCCGCGGAGCCGTCAAGTCGAAAACGAAGAGCCGAAGATCGAAGTTCCAAGATCAAAGATCGAAGATCGAAGTTCCGAAAAGCCTAACAACCGAAAGGAGGCCACATGGAAACGATTCTGGCCGGGGCCCGGCTGATGACCCCCGAGGGTCTGAAAAAAGGCTCCCTGGCGATGGAGGACGGGCTCATCAAGGGCCTGGGCAACGGCCAATGTCCCCCTGGCGCCGAGGACCTCGGGGGCGACTGGCTGTTGCCGGGCTTGGTGGAGCTGCACACCGACAATTTGGAAAAGCATTTGATGCCGCGGCCCAAGATTTTGTGGCCCGAGCCCGGGGCGGCCATGGAGGCGCACGACGCCCAGCTGGTGAGCGCGGGCGTGACCACGGTCTTCGATTCGCTGTGCGTGGGCGAGTCGGTGGACGAGGGGCGCCGCTGCCTTTTGGCCCTGTCGGTGGAAGCCCTGGAACGGACGAAAAAGCGGTTGCGGGCCGACCACCGCGTGCATCTCCGGTGCGAAATCAGCGACCCGGAGATGGCCGCGATCCTGGCCGGCGTGGCCGAGCTGACCGAGGTGGGGCTGGTCTCGCTGATGGACCACACGCCCGGCGAGCGCCAGTGGCGCGATTTGGAGGCTTATCGGACCTATTGGCGCTCGACGGTCTCCGACGAGGAGCTCGCGGCGTCGGCGGCGGCCATCAAGGCCCGGCGCGACGAAAGCGCGGCCGGCAACTCGGCCGCGGTGGTCGGCTACTGCCGAGCCAGACGGCTGCCGCTGGCCTCCCACGACGACGCCCTGGCCGAGCACGTCGAGATGGCCCAGGCCATGGGGGCGATCATCTCGGAGTTTCCGGCGACGCTGGAGGCGGCCAGGGCGGCGGCCCAGGCCGGGCTGGCCGTGACCATGGGCGCCCCCAACCTGGTGCGCGGCCGCTCCCACTCCGGCAACGTCTCGGCCGCCGAGGTGGCCAAGGAGGGGCTGCTGAATTGTCTGTCGTCGGACTACGTCCCGAGCAGCCTGCTGAGCGGGGCCTACATGCTCCACCGCGACTGCGGCTGGACGTTGCGCGAGGCTTTCCGGACGGTCACCGAGACGCCGGCGAGGCTCGCCGGGCTGAGCGACCGTGGCCGGCTGGCGCCGGGGCTGAGGGCCGATTTGGTGCGGGCGGCCGTGGTCGACGGACGGCCGGTGATCAAAAGCGTCTGGGTCGAGGGGCAAAGGGTTTTCTGAGGCGTCGCGGGCTGTCCGAGGCTCGGACGGCGCTCGGGGGGCGGCGGCGCGACGGGCGCGGTTTTTCGGGCGTCGCCGGAGCGAGGCGTTTTCGGACGCGCGGCTCGAAACGTCGATAGGCGCCGCCGGCGGCCGGGCGCGGCCCGAAACCTCCCGCGTCGGGCGCACGAGCCTTAGGTCCTGCGGCCCTGCGGCCCTGCGAGCCTGCGAGCCTGCGGCTTTGCGACGGCTTCTTCCGACGCCAAACGCCAAAGCGCCGGTCAAATTATTTTCCGGAGGGCGCCGAGGCTCGTCCGGCTTTTTTTCGGGAGGCCCAGGTCTAATGCTGGTCTACGTCATGGGTCCCTCGGGAGCCGGCAAGAACGCTCTCCTCGACGCGGTCAGGGACGTGGAAGGCGTGACGGTCGCGGTCCGGGAGGTCACCAGGCCCGCCGAACCGGGCGAAAGGAGCTTGTCGCCGGCGGAGTACGAAGAGGCTCTGGCGGCCGGACGCTTCGTCCTGCACTGGCGCTGCCACGGGCTGGGCTACGGGCTGGGCCGCCGGGAGCTCGAGCCGCTGAAGGCCGGGCAAATCGTGGTGGTCAACGGCTCAAGGGCGCATTTGCCCCAAGCCTTGAAAATTTTTCCGGACCTGCAGCCGGTCCTGATCGGCTGCCGGCCCGAGGAGCTGGCCGCCAGGCTCAAGCGCCGCGGCCGGGAGGACGAGGCCGGCCAGGCCGAGCGACTGGCCCGGGCCGCCAGGCGCTTTGAGCTGCCGGCCTCGCCGCCGACGGCCTTCATCGACAACTCCGGGCCTCTGGAGGACGCGGCCGCCGAATTGAGGGCCCTGCTGCGCGGCTGGCTTCGGCTGGGACGGCGGAGCCGAGAGGGAGCGGCGACGAAGGACGGAGATTGAGCGAACCCGGCCCTCTGGCGAATCCGTCGTGGCGGAGACCGCCGAGCCGACGGCCACGCCCGAGCGCCAGGCCCGCCGAAGGCCTGCCCTCGCCGTCAGCCTGACGGCTTCGCCCTGCGGCTTAACTGCGGCTTAACTGCGGCTTAACTGCGGCTAAATTTTCGTTCAAACGCTCCGCAACTTCACGCCGCATCTCGGAGCCGTCAAAAGCCCTCTTGCGCGGCGGTCCGCGCAAAGCTCCCGGACTGAAGATGCCGAAGCGTCCCGCCGCGTCATCAGCCGCCGCCTCCGCGCCCCGCGGAGCCGCGCGGCGATTTGCCGAAGCTCCCGAAAAGCTGACCCAAGCCCGTCAAGCCTCTCCGCCAACTCCAGCGGCTGAACCGCTTGAAAAAAGCTCGGCGCGGGCCGGCGACAGGCGGACCGGCGTGGGGGCGCCGAAGGGACGGCCGGCTGAAGGCTGGTCAGAGCCCGGTTTCAACCGACGCGTCCGCTTCGCCGGCGCTTGAGTCCGACGGCCGCGGCCACGGCGGCGGCCGTTTTGAGGGCGTCGCCCGGCAGGAAGACGGCGTTGAAGGTCAAGGCCGCCGCCGGCTCGAAGCCTCGGACGATCATCAGGCCGACCGAGCCGCACAGCAAGATCAAAATGGAGGCCGCCAGGCCGCAGACGAGCAGTCGGAGCCAGTCCGGCCCGAAGGGGACCCGCTTGGACACGCCGGCCAGAGCCGCCGCCAGGGGGTAGCTCAAGGCGTAGCCGGCCGTGGGGCCGAAAAGCAGGGCCGGCCCGGCCACGCCGCCGGCGAAGACCGGCAGGCCAAGCAGGCCGGCGGCCAAGTAGATCAAGGCGGCGACGGCGGCCGAGGGGCCTTCGACGAAGCCGGCCAAGAGGATGAAGAAGGTTTGGAGGGTGATGGGCACCGGGCCGACGGGCAGCGCCGTCCAGGCCCCCAGAGCCATCAGTCCGGCCCAGACGGCCAGACGGACGGCCCGGCGCATTTCGGAGGGAGCGACGTCTTGATTCAAGATTCGTCCTCAGGGTCTGACGGCGGGCAGCAACAGGCCGTGCTCCTCGGGCCGTCCGGTCATGAGGTTGAGATTGGCCACGGCCTGGCCGGCGGCGCCGCGGCAAAGATTGTCGATCACCGAGACGATTTTGAAAAGCCCGGAGGCGCGGTCGTGAAACAAGGCCAAGTCGCAGAAATTGGTGCCGCGCACGTCGGCCGTCTCCGGGCTCTGTCCCAGGGGCCTGACCCGGACGAACCGGGCCTCGCGATAAAAATCCAAAAAAAGGCCGCGCAAGGCTTCCAGCGACGGAGGCGGAGCGAGCTTGACGTAGACCGTCGCCAGGATGCCGCGGTTGATCGGCAAAAGATGCGGCGTGAAGGCCAGCTTGACTTGCTGGCCCCACAAGGTCGAGAGCTCTTGGAGCATTTCCGGGGTGTGCCGGTGCCCCACGGTTTTGTAGGACTTGAAATTGTCCTGGACCTCGCAGAAGGCGTTGCTCAAGACGGCGCCGCGGCCGGCGCCGGTCACGCCGGACTTGGCGTCGGCCACCGGCACTTGGGAGGGGTCCAAAAGACGGGCCTTGAGCACGGGGGCCAAGGCCAAAATGACGCTGGTGGGGTAGCAGCCGGGGTTGGCCGTCAAGGCGGCCTTTTTGATCTTTTCGGCGTAAAGTTCCGGCAGGCCGTAGACGGCTTGAGCCAAAAGCTCGGGCGCCGCATGCGGGAGACCGTACCACAGGGCGAACTCCTCGGGCGAGCGAAGCCGAAAGTCGGCCGACAAATCGACGACCTTGGCGCCGGCCGCCAGAAGTTCCGGGACCAGGACCATGGCCGCCCCATGCTGGGCGGCCAGGAGGAAGACGTCGGCCTGGCCCGCCAGAGCGGCGGGCTCGACGAACCTGAGCTGATCGTAGTTGGCCAAGCCGGCCAGAGCGGGGAAAAGCTCGGTCAGCTTTTGTCCGGCCTCCTGCCGGGAGGTGATCAAAACGACCTCGTCGCCGCTCCGACCGGCCAAAAGCCGCAAAAGCTCGAGCCCGGCGTAGCCGCTGGCTCCAATGACGCCTATCCTCATTGCGCTCACCCGAGAAAATTCAGCTGAGGGGGAATCGAGTCCTGGGGCGAGCCCGTCGAGGCCCCGCCGTCATAAAAAAACCCGAAGCTCCGACGGGCCTCGGGTTCGAAAAAGCCGTCGCCTTCGCGACCAACGGCGAAGCTCGAAGATCAGCGTTTCGAGTACTGGTAGCGAGCCCGGGCGCCCTTCTGGCCGTACTTTTTGCGTTCCTTCTCTCGGGCGTCGCGGGTCAAAAGGCCGGCCTTCTTCAAAGGCGCCCGCAAGTTGGCGTCGTAGGTCTGCAAGGCTTTGGCGATGCCG
Source organism: Deltaproteobacteria bacterium (assembly GCA_031269485.1). GTDB lineage: Bacteria > Desulfobacterota > Desulfarculia > Adiutricales > Adiutricaceae > JAISZC01. Next base: position 1,226 of record JAISZC010000155.1, on the reverse strand, counting down.
TGACGAACCGCGCCGGCTTGGCCGGCGACGCCGCCGCCGGAGGCCAGGACGTAAAAATCGAACTGGCCGTGGGTGTTGGTCAGGGCCAGAGGCTGCTCCACGACTATCTTGAGAGTGTCGCGAGCGAAATATTCATCGACGGGCCGCCGGTTGACCCTAATCTGCCCGGCGCCCGGAGACATCCAAACCCTGGCTACGGCGGTCTTGCGCTTGCCGGTGGCGTAGAACTTATTTTCTGACATTATGAGAAGGTCTCCTTGAGCTTAAAACGGTCCAGGCGCCGGTCAGGCCTTTGAGGGGAGCCGTCGGACCCGACTTTCAGGTCCGAATCTTGAGATCCAGCTTTTCGGGCTTCTGGGCGCTGTGGGGATGTTCGGGCCCGGCGTAGACCTTGAGCTTTTTGAGCTGACGGCGGCCAAGGCTGTTTTTGGGCAGCATGCCTCGCACGGCGTGCATGAGCAGGTCCCTGGGCTTGCGCTCCAAAAGGTCCCTGGCCGTGGTTTGCTTCAGCCCGCCGATGTAGCCGCTGTAGCGGACGTAGAGCTTGTCGTCGAGCTTGCGGCCGGTGAAGCGGACCTTGTCGGCGTTGACCACCACCACGAAGTCGCCGACGTCGTTGTGGGGGGTGTAGATGGCCTTGGTCTTGCCCCGCAGCCGATTGGCCAGCTCGGAGGCCAGGCGGCCCACCACCAGGCCGGCGGCGTCCACCACGAACCACTTCTTGTCGACCTCGTTTTCCTTGGCCATGAAAGACTTGTCGCTCATTATGTTTCCCCAGCGGCCTTGCAAAAAAACGGCCGGCTTGGCCGGACGCCGAGACCTGCTTGGCCGGGCTAAAGCTTCAAGGAGGCGTCGGCGCCGAACTGGCGGCGGCCCTGCATAAAAAAAGGCATCGGCGAGGCCGCGCCTCGGCGCTGAATTTGTCTTTATATCATCGTCCGGCGGCCGCGTCAAGACCCTTGAAAAAAATTTTCCCGGCGCTTAAGCTGGATTCGCGCAGTCCCCCTGGAAACCGCTTCCGACGTGGAAATGAACTCGTCGAAATGAACTCGCGTCTCGACTTTCGGGGCGGTCGGCGACGTCGCGTTGGCCATGGACGGCCCGCCCGCCGACACGCCTGCCGACACGCCGTCCCCGAACCTCCAGCCGCCGGGACCGGCCTGAGTGAGGGGTTGGAACAGTTCTCTTGACATCTATCCATACCTATGCAATAATATCCATTATGG
>JAISZC010000125.1 GCA_031269485.1 Deltaproteobacteria bacterium | reverse complement strand
AAGCTTCGACGGCTTCGGCGGAATACAAAAACCATCGCCCTCATACGCGATGTCTTGATGAAACGATTTCCCAAAGTCCTTCATTGGCGCGGCTTGAGGGCTTGAAGCCGGCCGAAAAGTTTTTTGCCCCCGAAAAATTTTTTTCGGCGACCTCGGCGCTCGGGTCGTCGACGCTTGGCGCCGAACGGCGTTCCGCCCTCCGCCGCGTTGAAGGCGCGCGGGTCCGGCGGCGGCGTCAAGGACGAAACGGCGAGCCGGCCGGCGGGCCGGAGAAGCCGAAAGCTTCGACGGCTTCGGCGGAATACATAAACAATAGCCCTTCTAAGCGATGTCTTGATGAAACGATTTTCCAAAGTCCTTCATTTGCGCGGCTTGAGGGCTTGAAGCCGGCCGAAAATTTTTTTTGCCCCCGAAAAAATTTTTTCGGCGACCTCGGTGCTCCGGTCGTCGCCGCTTGGCGCCGAACGGCGTTCCGCCCTCCGCCACGTAGACGGCGCGCGGGCCCGGCGGCGGCGTCAAGGGCGAAACGGCGAGCCGGCGGGCGGGCGGGAGGAGCCAAAAGCTTCGACGGCTTCGGCGGAATGCATGAACAATAGCCCGCCCAAGCGATCTCTTGACGAAGCGATGGCTCCGATGAAGCGATGGCTCCAAAGTCCTTCATCTGCGCGGCCCGAGGGCTTGAAGCCGGCCGAAAACTTTTTTGCCCTCGAAAAAAAATTCTTTCGAAGACTCGGCGCTCGGGCCGCCGCCTCAATGATGGAGGCGACCAAAGGGCGCCTGGCCCGCGGCGTCAGGCCAAGCCGGCGGCCTGGAAGGCCTGGCCTAATCGGGCGGCAGGCAGGCGCGACCTGGCGGGGCGGCCCCCCGGCGGGCCGATCAGGATTTTTGTTTGAGGAGTTGTCTGGAGATGAAAGCGGGGTTCAAACGGGGAATCAAGTCAGGCGGTTGACCGCGCGGGCCTTGAGGACGCCCCAGAAGGTCACCGCGACGATGACCGTCAGGCCGCCCGCCCAGGCCCAGGGGCCAGGACGCTCGTCCATGAGAAGAAAGACCCAGAGGGGACACAAGATCGGCTCAATCATGGGCACCACCAGCAGTTCCAGGGCGCTGACCTTGGGCACGGCCAGAGCGTAGAGGCAATACGGCAGCCCCATCTGAAAGACGCCCAGAAAAATCAGCGCCAGCCAGCCGGACAACGGCGGCCAGGGCGGCCCCCAGGCCGGCAGGACAACCAGGAAGGCCAAAAAATGACCCATGATGACCGCGTCGGCCGGCGAGGAGTCCTTGATGCTGCGCAGGCTCATGGCCTGGAGGCCGAATAAGAGGCCGCTGGCCGCGGCCAGGGCGTTGCCGGCCAAGCCGCCCAAGGCCAGGCCGTCGACGAAGAAAAGCGTCACCCCCAGGAAGATGACGCCCATCAGCAGCCAGTCCAGCCCGGAAGTCCGCTCGCGCAGCCAGATCGGCGCCAGCAGGCCCGTCCATAAAGGCGCGGTGTACTGCAGGACGGTGACGTTGGCCGCGGCCGTCATTTTCATGGCCGTCACAAAGCAGATCGACAAGGCGGCCAGACACGTCGCCGTCAGCCAATGCCTCTTGGTCAGCCGCCGGGGATGGAAGCCGCCGGGCAGCAGCAGGCACATCGTCAGCCCGGCCGTCAAGCCCCGAAAGGAGGCGATGGCGGCGGGCGACCAGGGGATGAACTTGACCAGCACCCCTGAAGTGCTCCAAAGCAAGGCGGTCAAGGCCAGCAGCAACAAGGCGGAAGATCTTTTCATATGGATATGTTGCAGGTCCGGTTGCGGGCCGCGCGGCCGAAGGCCGACGAGCCGTCGAGTCGGCCCCCGAGGCGCCAAGGAAGGTCCGTCAAGCGGGGCCTTCAGGGAGCCGTCTCGGCCCGTCGCGCCGGCCCGGCGGCCGCCTCAGGCGGCCGCCCCAGCCCAGCTCGCGGGCCAAGGCGACGGCGAAGATTTTTTCGTCCCGGCCTTTCGTTGGCCGCCGCGTCTCTTTCATGGCGCCTGCTCCGCCGCCGCCGCCGCCAGGCGGCGAGGACAAGCCGCCAGGCCTCGCGACGGCCGCCGCCCCGGGCGGAGAAGGCTTGGGCCGTCAAGCTCGCAGCTCGGCGGCCAGGAAAGGCTCGTCCTCCAGCGGGCAGCCGCGGCACAGCGGCCGTTTGGGGCCGCAACGCTGGTGGCCGACCGCCACAATCAAGGCGTGGCACTCGTTGTAAAACGCGACGTCGGGAGGCAGGTTGTCCATCAGCCAAGCCCGCAGAGCCTCGTAGGGCTCGCGGCCGCTGGCCAGGCCGTGACGGGACAGCAGCCGGCGGGTGTAAAGATCGACCACGAAGCTGGGCCGCCCGGCGGCGTACAGGACGATGGAGTCGGCCGTCTCGGGGCCGATGCCCTTGACCTGCAGCAGCTTGGCTCGCAGCTCGTCCGCGGGCCGGTCGAGGAGTTCCGGCCGGCGACCGCCCCGGCCATGGGCCAAAATCAGCTCGACCAGGGCCAGAAGGCGGTTTTTTTTGAGGTTGAAGTAGCCGGACGGACGCAAGGCCTGAGCCAGAGCGTCCGGATCGGCCGCGGCCATGGCCTCGGGCGTGAGCCAGTTGAGGGTCCGCAGGTTTTCGACGGCTTTTTCGACGTTGCGCCAGGCGGTGTTTTGCGTCAGGACCGCCCCGACCATGACCTCGAAGGGACTTTGGGCCGGCCACCAACGACGAGGTCCGTAGCAGGCCAACAGGCGCCGAAAGATGTCCGTCAGCCGGCGGCGCGTCTCCGGACCGCTGGCCGCGAGGCTCTCACTCGGCCGCTTTTTTTCGGCCACGGCGCGGCTTGGGGGCCGGTTCGGGCGAGCCGCCGGACGACTCGCCGTCCTGGGGCTCGGCGGGCTCGGCGGTTTTGGCGGTTCGAGCGGCTTTGGGCTTGGGTTTCTCGGCCTCCAAGGACCGGTCCGCTTTGGGCGTCGCTTCCGGAAAGGCCGCAGGGCTCTCCGCCGGGAGTTCGGTCTTCTTGCGCCGGCCGGCGGATGGCTTGACGGACGCCTGGACGGCCGCCTCGAGAGGCTCGGGCTCCTTTTTAGGCCGACCCCGTGGCTTGACGAGTTTGACCGGCGCCGGCTCGGCCGTTGGCGTCTGCTCGGCGGTCGCCGCCGGCTCGACCGCTGGCGTCTGCTCGGCGGCGGCCGCCGCCTTGGGCTTGCGCCCTCTCTTGGCCGGCTTGGCCGGCGGCTCGGCCGGAGCTTCAACCGTCTCCACGACCGCCGCGGCGTCGCGCTGAGCCGCGAAAGATTCTGGAGGCGGCGTCGCGGAATCGCCCTGAGCAACCTTGCAATGGCTTTCTCCCTCGCCGGCGGAGAGGGGAGCCGGCGCCAAGGGCCCGGCGGCCTCAGCAACGGCCTCAGGGACGGCCGCAGCAACGGTCGAAGGGACGACGGCCGAAGGGACGACGGCCGCTTCGGCCGCCTGTTCAGCAAGCTGGTCGGCGCTTTGTTCGGCGGAGACTGCAGCCAAATCCACGGCCGGCCGGTCAGCTTGGCTCTCGGGCCATTGGCGGCTCTCTGGGGGTTCAGGGGGGGCGGCTGACGAGACGGCCGCGTCGGCCAGGCCGGCGGCGGGCGCAGGCTCAGCTGGCCGGTCGAAGCGGTCGGCCGCCTCCGGTCCGCCAGGCTCATAGGCGGCGAGCTCTTCGATCAGGCCGGCTTCCACGAACTCGGCCGCGTTTTGAGCCAGGCAATCGACGGTCGAAACTGACGCGGAAGCCTGGTCGGCGGCCGCCGCTCCTTCCGAGGCGGCCACGGCGGCCTGGCCGCGGTCGTCGATTTCCCTGGGGCCCCTGCCGCGACGGCGCTTGCGGCGACGGCCGTCCCGATCGCCGGAGGGCGGACGCGCTTCCCGCGGCTGGTCGGCCAGGCGCTCTTCCTGGGGCTGGCCGGAGGCCGGACGCTGCGTTTGGGCGGCGCCGGCCGATTCGCCGGAGGTCGATTTGTCGGCCGAGAAGCCCAAAACGCTCGAACCGGCCTCAGGGCCGGCGCCGCGGCGGGCCTGGCGCTTGCCGGATTCTTCCAAGTCGTCCAAGCTCCAGCTGAGCACTTGGCGAGGATTGGGCTGCCCCTCCACCAACGGCGAGCGGGGCGCGAGCCCGAAAATGCCGCCGGGCCGCGTGGTCTTGACCGGACCATGGCGGCGGGGCTCTTCGGAGGGGCGGCGATCGCCGCCGAAGGAAGGCCGTCCGGCGCGGGCGCGTGGTCGCCGATCGCTGGTGCGGACGTCGCCGGCCACGTCGACGTCCAGCATGTCGTCGTCGACCCAAATGACGGGGATCTTGTCGCCCAAAATGTTCTCGATGGCCTCCAAATGAAAGACGTGATCCTCGCAGGCGAACGAGACGGCCTTGCCGCTCTTGCCGGCCCTGGCGGTGCGTCCGATGCGGTGGATGTAGTTTTCCGCGTCCTGGGGCAGATCGTAATTGTAGACGTGGCTGACGTCCTCGACGTGGATGCCGCGGCTGGCCACGTCCGTGGCCACCATGATCTGCAGCCGCTTTTGCTTGAAGGCCTCCATGAGCTTGAGCCGCTTGGGCTGAGGCAGATCGCCGGTGATGCCTTCGGCCTGCCAGCCGTTGAGCGTCAGCTTCTTGGTCAGCCACTCCACGCCGCTTTTGGTGTTGCAGAAAATGATGACCCGGCTGTGCTCCTCGCGCCGCAAAAGACCCAGCAGCAGCGGAAGCTTTTCGTTGTGGGCCAGATGGTACAAGCTTTGGTCGATCTGGGCTTTGGCGAGGTGGTCGGGCTCGGCGGTGATGTACTGAGGCGGGTTCATGTATTGATAGGTCAGCTCGAGCACCCGATCGTCGAGCGTGGCGGAAAACAGCATGGTTTGGCGGTGGTCGTAGGGCGGCAGCTTGCTGAGGATGAGCTTGAGGTCCTTGATGAAGCCCATGTCCAGCAGGCGATCGGCCTCGTCGACCACGGCCGCCTCCACGGCTCTCGGCACGAAGACGCCCTGCATAAGGTAGTCGATGATGCGGCCCGGCGTGCAGACGACCAGGTCGGCGCCGGCCTGCAGGGCCTCCGCCTGCTCGCGGTACTCCACGCCGCCGATGACCAGGGTTTGAGTCAGGGCGGTGTCCGAGGCCAGCACCTTGGCGTCGTTGAAAATCTGGACGGCCAGTTCCCTGGTGGGCGTGATGACCAAAGCCCGCGGCAGGCCGGGCAGCATCGGCGGCCGGCGCAAAAGACGCGTCAGCACCGGCACCAGAAAGGCGGCCGTCTTGCCGGTGCCGGTCTGGGCCTGTCCGGCCACGTCGTGACCGTCAAGGGCCACGGGTATGACCTGAGCTTGGATGGGCGTGCAGCTGTCGAAGCCGGCGGCGTCGAGGCCGGCCATGATCTCAGGCGGCAGATCAAAGTCGGAGAAACGGGTGGCGGTCAAAAAATTAGGGCGCGGAGCCCTTTTCGACTCGTCTTCCGGCTCGTCCGTCGTCTTGCACGTCGACTCGTCCGTCGGCTCGTCGACCGTCTCGTTCATCTCGCCAGCCGCCGGCTCGTCGACAGAGAAGTCCAAGCCGGCCGCTTGCGGACGGTCGACGTCCGAATCGGCGGCGGCCTCGTCGCGGCCCGACGAATCAAGTTGGGGCTCGGGACAGGTTGCGACTCGAGTCGCCTCGGCGGACTCCTCGTCAACCGCAGGTCGCGTCGCTGTCTCCTCCACCTCAGAGGAGGCTGGTTCGGGCCCTTCGTGGACGGCCTGAACGAACTCGCCCCCGCCGGTGGTCAAATACATATATGCTCCTGTTGGAAAAAGGGGCCGGCTGTGTCCGGCCCCCAACGGAAACGGCCGCGAGCGGAAGGCGGCCTCCCTGGCTCCAAGCTTTCGGAGCGGCCGCCGGCCGAGGCCGAAAAAACAAAAATCAACCCACGTTGCTGAGCGTCGCGAGATCTCCGGTGAAGCTGCTCCTGACCCGACCGCTCTTGAGCAGATCCAGGGCCTGGCTGAGCTGCTTGTCGACCTCCAGGCGCTCCTGAATGGTCATCTCGTAGAGGGGCTTTTTTAGAAAAGGCTCCTCTTCCGCGGCTTCTTCGGTCTCGCTTGCGGTTTCCTCAGCCGGCTCGGCCGGCTCGGCAGGCTCGGCAGGCTTCTTGCCGCGCTTGCCGCGTTTTTCGTTGATCCCCAGCAGGTGGCCCTCCAAATCGGCCTCGCGGGTGACCTTGAACTTGGGCGGCAAAAGGCTCGGCACCTCGACGTCGGGCATGATGCCGTCCGATTGGATGGAGCGGCCGGAGGGCGTGAAGAAGCGGGCCGTGGTGAGCCGCAGGCCCGAGCCGTCCGGCAGGCGGACCACGCTCTGCACCGAGCCCTTGCCGAAGGTCCTGGCGCCCAGTATCAAGGCCCGACCGTAATCCTGAAGGGCCCCGGCCACGATCTCGCTGGCGCTGGCCGAGCCTTCGTTGACCAAGACCACCATGGGGCAATGGAAAGGCAGCACCGCCTCGCTTTCGGCGCTGTAGCCCATGTTCTGCTCGTCTGTCCGTCCGCGGGTCTCCACGACCAGCAGGGGACCCAGAAACAGGCCGCTGACCTTGACCGACTGATCCAAAAGGCCCCCAGGGTCGTTTCTGAGATCGAGCACCAATCCGGCCAAAGGCGAAGAGCGCTCGAGCTTGGAGAGGGCTTTTTCGACCTCCTGGGCCGTGTCGCCCTGAAAATTGGATATTTGAACGTAGCCGATGCTCGGCGACAGCTCCTCGGAGCGGACCGACCTCAAAGGAATGAAGTCCCGGGTCAGCACGACGGTCAAGCTGCGCTTGGAGGCCGGACGCCAAAACTCGATGATCACTTTGGTGCCCTTGGACCCGCGGATGTTCTTGACCGCCTCCATGATGGACATGTCTTTGGTGTCCTTGTCGTCGATGGCCACGATCTGATCGCCGCTCATGATCCCGGCCCGGGCGGCCGGCGTGTCGTCGATGGGGGCCACCACGGTCAGCTTCTCGTCGCGAATGGAAAGCTCCATGCCCACCCCGGTGAAGCTGCCGGTGGCCTCATGCTGGAACTCGGTCATTTCCTCGGGGGTCATGTAGGCCGAGTGGGGATCGAGGGTGTTGAGCATGCCCTTGACGGCCCCGTTGATCATCTCGCCGCTGTCGGGTTCCTCGACGAAGCGCACGTTGATTTCGTAGAAAACCCGGGCCAGGGTCTTGAAGCCTTCGTAAAGCTGAAATTCGGTTGAAGCCGCCGGAGCTTGAGACGCGGCGAGCAACAGCCAGGCGAACAGGACGACCTGAGCCAGGCGTGGGAAGGCCCGCCTCCTGAGACCGCGGAGGGTTGGCGAGCATGAATTTTGCGGCATGAAAAAAACTCCGAAAACGGCGTCCTGCGGGGCTCGGCCCCGGTTTGGGCAGCTTGCGCCGCCCGTCAGGCCTTCTCGGCCTGACAAGCGGCGCAAACGCCCCAGATCTCGAATTTGTGGCCCTCGCTTTTGAAGCCTTCCAGCCGGGAAATCCTTTTTTCCACGGCGGCCAGCTCAGGAGCGCTGAACTCGAATATTCTGCGGCACTTGAGGCATCTTAAATGGCTGTGGTGCTCTCGGCCGTAGACGCGTTCGTAATGCATGTGGCCGTTTTCCAAATAAACCTCGGCCAGCAGACCGCTTTCAATCAAAAGGGGAATGGCGCGATAAATTGAGGCCTTTGATATGGTCAACCGAGACCGCAGGCTCAGATAAAGCTCGTCGACATCGAAGTGATCGCGGTTGCGCAGTATCGAATCGGCGATGGCCTCGCGTTCCTTGGTCACCCGATACCCGCGGTCCCGCAAAAATTCCCTGAAGACCTCCATCTCCTCGGTCAGCTCGCCGTCGCCTCGACGGCCAGCCGAGACGTCTCGGGAGTTCATGAAGACCTCGCCGGACAGACCACGTCCGCCGACCGGCTGAATATGCGGTGAAGATTGGTGTGGCTGGACAAGGCTGCCTCCGGTCAAAAGCTCGTCAACGCCGCTCATGTTACCATAAACAGCGCAAAAACGACAACTAAATCATTAGCCGCGGGAGATCAAAAAGCAAGGGACCGCCTGGCGGCGCGGACTTGGCGCCTCAGACCCGTCCCACGACCCGAGGCGCGTCGCCCCAAAGGCTTTCCAAATCGTAGAGGGCCCTGGCCTCAGGCAGAAAGATATGGGCCACCACGTCTCCAAGGTCCAAAAGAGCCCAGCGGGAGTCCGTCCGGCCCAAGCCCTCCTGCCCCAGCGTGCGCACGCCGGCCTCACGGGCCCGCAAAACGATCTTCTCGGCCACCGAACGCAACTGTCTGGCGTTGTCGGCGCTGGCGACGTAGAACCAGTCGGCCACCGACGACAAGCCCGAAAGGTCCAGCAGCACCGGAGAGACGACCTTGTGCTCCTGAGCCGCGGCGGCGACCAGTTCGGCCAGGGCCAGCCCGCTGGGCGGCCCGCCGTCAGGCCTTTTGGCGCCGCCTCGGGGCTTGCGGGCGGCCGACGGTCCGGCGTCCTTTGCCGGCTTGACTTCCGTGGCCTTGACGGCCTCGGCCTCCTTGGCCGTCTCAAGTCTCGGGCCTTTGGAAGCCTTGGCTTCCGCGGCCTCGACGACCTCGGTCCCCTTGGCCGCCTTGGTCTCCTTGGGAGCCTTGACTTCCGCGGCCTTGACGACCTCGGACTTCTTGGCCGTCTTGGTCGCCTTGGGAGCCTTGGTTTCCGCGGCCTTGACGACCTCGGACTTCTTGGCCGTCTTGCTCGCCTTGGGAGCCTTGACTTCCGCGGCCTTGACGACCTCGGTCTTCTTGGCCGCCTTGGGAGCCTTGTGAGCCTTGGGAGCCTTGGCTTCCGCGGCCTTGACGACCTCGGTCTACTTGGCCGTCTTGCTCGCCTTGGGAGCCTTGACTTCCGCGGCCTTGACGACC
>JAISZC010000089.1 GCA_031269485.1 Deltaproteobacteria bacterium | reverse complement strand
CAAGCTCGCCGTTCCTGACCTCGGCCGCCCGGCCTGTTTCGCGGCGGCCTGCCTGGGCCTTTTGCTGACGCCCGTCTGGCGTCGCGCCTTGGGCGGCGCCACCGGCGATCTGCTGGGCGCCTCGGTGGAGCTGGGCGAAATCGCCTCTCTGACCGTTTTCGCGCTTCTGATCGCGTGAAGAGGCGCCAAGGCGGACGGCGACGAGCGCCGCGGACGCCGGAGACGTGGCGAATCCGGCGCGCCCGCGCCGGCCGCCGCCTGGTCCGGGCCCGACCGGCCAAGTCGCGGCGGTCGGCCTGCCCTTCGCGAAAAATCGGCGACCTGACCGTTTGACGGCCGGTCCGGCCGCCTCAATGGCCGACGAGGCGGGTCGGCGGTTCGGGGCGCCAGCCGGTCCGGCCGTTTGACGAAGCGTCGAGACCGCCGCCCTGCGAGCGCCCAAGCTCGCCGTTCCTGACCTCGGCCGCCCGGCCTGTTTCGCGGCGGCCTGACGAGCCAGATTTTTCGGGCCCGCAACTTCAGCGGCCGTAGGGGTTCCATCAATGACCAACCTCATCGCCTTAAACGAGCACGGCGGCCTGGTCGTGCCCGACCAGCTCGTCGTGCCGGTCGCCGTCGGCGACGGCGTCGGCCCGGACATTTGGCGGGCCGCCGAGCCCATTCTCAAGGCCGCGGCCGAGCGCTCCGGCAAGAGCTTGAGCTTTTTGGAGGTCCCGGCCGGCGAGGAGGCCGTCCGGCGCGTCGGCTCGCCTCTGCCCGACGAGACGTTGGAAACCTTCAAAAGACACCGCGTCAGCCTCAAGGGTCCCTTGGGGACGCCCGTCGGCGGCGGCCTGCGCAGCCTCAACGTGGCCATCCGCCGCGAGCTGGACCTCTACGCCTGCGTCCGGCCGGTCAAATGGCTGCCCGGCGCCCCCAGCCCGGTCAAGCGGCCGGAGCTGGTCGACATGGTCATTTTTCGGGAAAACACCGAAGACGTCTACGCCGGGCTGGAATGGCCGGCCGGCAGCCCCCAGGCCGAGGGCCTGATCGGCTACGTCCGCGACGAGCTCAAGGCCAAGATTCGGCCGGGCTCGGCGGTGGGGCTCAAGCCCATGAGCGAGTTCGGGTCCAAGCGCCTGGTCCGTCTGGCGCTGGAATGGGCTTTGCGGGAAAAGCGCGCCAGCCTGACGCTGGTCCACAAGGGCAACATCATGAAGTTCACGGAGGGAGGCTTTTTGGCCTGGGGCCGGCAGTTGGCGCAAGAGGACTACGCCGGCCGGGTCGTCCTGGAGGCCGAGGCCCGGCCCGACGAGACGAGGCTGATCCTCAAGGACCGCATCGCCGACAACATGTTCATGCAGACCTTGACGCGGCCTGACGAGTACGGCGCGCTGGCCATGCCCAACCTCAACGGCGACTATCTGTCCGACTGCCTGGCCGCCCAGATCGGCGGACTGGGCGTGGCCCCCGGCGCCAACCTCGGCGACGGCCTGGCCGTCTTCGAGGCCACGCACGGGACGGCCCCCAAGTACGCCGGCCAAGACAAGGCCAACCCGGCCTCCTTGATCCTCTCGGGCGCCTTCATGCTGGCGCATCTGGGTTGGACGGCGGCGGCCGAATCGGTCCGCGCCGCCGTGGCCGGCGCTTTCGCCGAGGGCGTCTTCACCCTCGATCTGGCCCGCCAAGCCGGGCGGCCGGCCGTCTCCTGCTCGGCCTTCGGCCGGGCGGTTCTCGAGCGCCTGGCCTGAGCGCCCGCGCCGGCAGGACGGCGCGCCGGGAACCCGCCGTGGGCGGTCGCCGGACTGTTCTTCCCCCGGCGGGGCGGAGAGAACGCGCTCCGACGGCGAACCGGCTTGGCGGCCCTTTGCGCGGCCCTTTGCGCGGGTCGTTGCGCGGGTCGCTTTCGCTCCGCGGCCCGAGACCGCAGTCCGTTCGCCAGGCTCGACGGCCGATTTCGCGCCAAGAGGTTTTCGGAGACAAAAGGCCGGCGCGACAAGGCTGGCCGGACGCCGCGCGGCCGTTGACGGCGGCGCGCCCCGCCTGTCGGGCTCTTCGTCCGCGAACGGGGCCAGGCGTCCGCAAATCTCAGGGCTGGCGCCGACCCGCCGGAGCTCGGCGTCCTCGAAGACGCGCAGCTCGGGACGCGGCAAGACGGCGTCGCTCTCTTGCCGCGGCCCGGCGCCTCTTCGGCCGGGCGCCTCGCAATTCTGACGGGGGAAGCCGCCGGCCTTCCGGTCCCGCGGCGGAACTTTGGGCCTGCCCCGCCGCGGAGGCGCCCTTTTTCGGCCGTCGCCGCCTCGGGCGATTTCGCGCGCCTGCATTTTTCAGGCCTTCTTCGAACGAGTGGGAGACATGAACCAGCCGCAAAATTTGACCAGAAAACTTATCGCCGCCCATTTGGTCTCCGGCGAGATGACCGTCGGCGCCGAGATCGGCCTGCGCGTCGATCAGACCTTGGTCCACGACGCCACCGGACAAATGGCCCTGCTCCAGTTCGAGGCCTTGGGCTTTCCCCGCGCCCGGACCAAAAGGTCCCTGATCTACGCCGACCACAACATCCTTCAAGTGGGCTTCGAGAACGCCGACGACCACGCCTTTTTGTCCTCGGCCGCCCGCCGCTTCGGGCTCCACTACTCGAAGACCGGCAACGGCATCTGCCACCAAGTCAACCTCGAGCGCTTCAGCGCGCCCGGCGAGACGTTGCTGGGGGCCGACAGCCACACCACCACCGGCGGGGCCGTGGGCGAGCTCGCCATCGGGGCCGGCGGGCTGGACGTGGCCATGGCCATGGGCGGGCGGCCCTTTTGCCTGCCCATGCCGGAGGTGCTGCTCGTCCGGCTCGTCGGCCGTCTCAGGCCCTGGACCAGAGCCAAGGATCTGGCTTTGGAGATCCTGCGGCGTTTGACCGTCTCCGGCGGCCGGGGACGCATTTTGGAGTTCGCCGGCCCCGGGCTGGCCTCGCTTTCGGTGACCGACCGGGCGACGGTGGCCAACATGAGCATCGAGACCGGCGCGGCGACGGCCGTCTTCCCCTCCGACGACGCCACGCGGGACTTTCTGGCCCGCCAAGGCCGGCCGGGCGACTGGCGGCCCCTGGCCGCCGACCCGGGCGCCCCCTACGACGCCGAAATGGAGATCGACCTCGGCGCCCTCGAGCCCCTGGCCGCGGCCCCGCACTCCCCGGACAACGTGGCCCCGGTCGCCGCCCTGGCCGGCGTCCGCCTCGACCAGGCGGCCATCGGCTCGTGCACCAACTCTTCCTTCGTCGATCTGATGACGGTCGCGGCCATCCTCAAGGGCCGCAAAATCGCCTCCCACGTGAGCCTGGCGGTGGCCCCCGGGTCCCGCCAAGTCATGGTCGAGCTGGCCCGCCGAGGGGCTCTGGCCGATCTGCTCGAGGCCGGGGCCCGCCTCGTCGAATCGGCGTGCGGCTTCTGCAACGGCGTGGGGCAGGCCCCCAAGACCGAGGGCGTCTCGCTGCGGACCTCCAACCGCAACTTTCCCGGCCGCAGCGGCACCTCCACGGCTCGGCTCTACCTCGTCAGCCCCGAGACGGCGGCCGTGTCGGCCCTGGCGGGCGTCTTGACCGACCCGCGCTCCTTCGGCGAGCCCATCCGGATCGAACTGCCGGAACTCTTCGCCGTCGACGACTCCATGATCCTGCCGCCGGCCCCGCCCGGCGAAGAGCCGCCCATCGAGCGCGGCCCCAACATCGCGCCGCTGCCTCGCTTCCAGGCCTCGCCCGACGAGGTTCGCGGGCCGATCATGCTCAAGCTGGGCGACAACGTGACCACCGACGACATCCTCCCGGCCGGCGCCCACATCCTGGCCCTGCGGGCCAACATCCCGGCCATCGCCCAATACGTCTTCCGCCATCTCGACCCCGACTATCCCCGACGCCAGCAGGCGGCCGGCTCGGGCTTCGTGGCGGCCGGCTTCAACTACGGGCAGGGCTCCAGCCGCGAGCACGCGGCGCTGGCCCCGCGCCATCTGGGCCTGACCGGCGTCGTGGCCTGCAGCTTCGCCCGCATCCACAAGGCCAACTTGTGCAACTTCGGCCTGTGGCCGCTGGAGTTCGTCGACCCCGCCGATCTCGGCCGCCTCTCGCCGGGCGACGTTCTGGCCCTCGCGGGCCTGACGCCTCAGTTGCGGCCCGGCGCCCGGCTGGCTCTTCGCGACGAAACCGCCGGCCTGACCGTCGAAGTCAAGCTCGACGTCACCGAGCGCCAGCTGGAGATGCTGCTGGCCGGCGGCTTGCTGGCCCTGGAGGCGTCGCGGGCCGGTTGAGCCGGATCGACGCGGGGCCGGCCGCCTCTTGGAGACGACGCGGGCCGGTTGAGCCGGATCGACGCGGGGCCGGCCGCCTCTTGGAGGCGTCGCGGTCCGGCGGCCAGGGCGGGCCCGTCAGGCCGCCAAGCTGGCCCGCCGACCGAAGCCTCGTCCCTGGGCGGCGGCCGCGCGGCGGGCCGATCCGCCGACCGGCGTTTCTCCGCTTTCCGCCTTTTTTCGCCGCTCTTGTCTGCTTTCGCCGCTCGCGGCCTTTTTGAAAGGTGGCTCTCATGACCGTGCAAGCCTTCATCTTTCCAGGCCAGGGCGGCCAATACGCGGGGCAAGGC
>JAISZC010000049.1 GCA_031269485.1 Deltaproteobacteria bacterium | reverse complement strand
GATCGCCCGCCGGAGCGCTCGCGGCGGTCGCCGCCGAGCTCAGGGCCGCCGAGGAAGGCCGCCTGGCGCCGCCGGCTTCAAAACTCCGGCGCGTCCGGCCCCAGGCGGGCGATGAGCCGATCGGCCTGCAGCTTGGGAATGGCCAGCCTGTCGATGAGCGTGGCCTTTACGCTCTTTTTCTTCTTGACCGTCACCATTTGGACCGTCAGATAATTGTCGGGCGCCTCTTGGAGATAATGCAGCTCCGCCTTCAAATGAGAGTTCCTCACGTCGGTCTCGCGGGGGGCGGTGAAAAGGTAGCTGTATTCGTCGGAGCGTGACCTGACCAGCAAGTCGGTCGGATCTTCGGGCAAAACCAGAGTTTTCGGGAGAGGCACGCGCTCGTACCATTCCGCGAAGTCCTCGTTGAACGGTTTTTTGACTTGGCTCAGGACCCTGATGGCGGCCGTGACGACGAACACCAAGAACTCCGCGATCCAGACGAGCAAAAGAGGGACGCCCTTGATGACGGTGGGCGACGATTTTCCCACGCTCCAAACGCCCTCGGCGTTGATTTCCTGCATGTAAGACACCAGCGCGTCATGACCCCGCAGCAAATCCACGCCGGACGTCGGCGACGATTTTCCCATGCTCAAAACGCCCTCGACGTCGATTTCCTGCATGTCAGACGGCAGCGCGTCATGACCCAGCAGCAAATCCACGCCGGACGTCAAGGAGATCTTGAATTTATCAGCCAGGCTGACGCCGTCGAAGGCGGCGTCGCTCGACACGAGCACCACGGCGACGTAGAAGGCCCATTGCAGGGCGAAGCCCGGCAAAATCCCCAGGAGGGTCAAAAGGACGCCCAAGGAGGCGCTGCGCACCTTGCCGACCTTGGCGGCCCAGCCGGAGGCCGAGCCGACGACGAAGCCCCAAGCGATGGGCAGCAAGACGCCCAAGTAGAGCAGGGGATTGCGCCAGACGGCCCAGGCGTAAGGAAGCGAGAGAACCACGGTGACCAAGGCGGAAACGAAGGGAATCAAAAACAGAGCTGAGGGGGAAAAATTGCCCGACGGCGAGTAATGTTCGGCCATGAACGCTCCTTGGCTCGCCTGCGAACGCCGACGCTCGCAAGTTTTTGCAGGCGGCGGGCGAATCGCGGCCCGCCGCCTGCGGGGAGAGATTGCCTGGCTGCCGTCCGGGACCGCGGGGGCTTCCGGACCGCGAGGCGCCGCGAGCCAGGCGCCGGCCGACTTATTTGGGCGCTTTTTTGGCCGCCTTCTTCACCGGGCCGCCCAGCAGCTTGCGCAGCTTTTCTTCCTCGCCGGGCAGCATGTCGTAGGAATGCTCGGGCCCCGGAAACTTGCCGCTCTTGACTTCCTGGACGTAGCTTTTGATGGCCTTCGTCACCACCTCGGCCACGTTGGCGTACTTTTTGACGAACTTGGGCGTGAAGGCCTGAAACTGGCCGATTAGGTCGCTGACGATCAAAAGCTGGCCGTCGCAGTCGGGCCCGGCCCCGATGGACAGCACGGGGATGGTCAGGGCCTTGTGGATGATCGCGGTCACCTCCGGCGGCACGGCTTCCACCAAAAGGAGCCTGGCGCCGGCCTTCTCGACGGCCAGGGCGTCTTCGAGCGTGGCCTTGGCCGCCTCGGCCGTGCGGCCCTGGGCCCGGTGGCCGCCGAGCTGGCCTGAGGACTGGGGCGTCAGGCCGATGTGGCCCACCACCACGATGCCGGCCTCGGAGATGGCCTTGATGCGGCCGGCCACGCGGACGCCGCCTTCGAGCTTGACGGCGTCGACGTCGGCCCGCTTGAGAAACAGGCCGGCGTTGAGGACGGCGTCGGCGTCGGAGGTCTGGTAGCTCAAAAAGGGCATGTCGCCCACCAGGTAGACGTCCGGCGCCCCGCGGCGCACGGCCTCGGTGTGGATCAGGCACTGCTCCATGGTCACCGGCACGGTGCCGTTGTAGCCGTAGACGCACATGCCCAGGCTGTCGCCGACCAGGATCATGTCCAAGCCGGCGGCCTGCCCGAATTGGGCGGTGGGATAGTCGTAGGACGTCAGCCAGGCGATTTTTTCGCCTTTTTCCTTCATTTTGTAAAGGTCAAGCAAGCTCTTTCTGGCCATTCTGAGGGCTCCTGATGGGGCGGCGGCCCGGTCGCCTGCGCGCGGGCGAGACGGCTTCAAGCGTCCGACAAGGCCGCGGCGACGGCGGCGGCCGTCAAGTTGAGGATTCTGGCCGCGGCGCAGGCCGCGCCGTAGCCGTTGTCTATGTTTTGGACGGCCACGCCGGGGGCGCAGCTGACCAGCATGCTGGCCAGAGCGCTTTCGCCGGCTCTGGCCAGGCCGTAGCCCACCGAGGTGGGCACGGCCAAAACGGGCCTGGGCGTCAGGCCGCCGAGCACCGAGGCCAAGGCGGCGTCCAGGCCGGCCACCACGATGACGACCTCGTGGCGGTTTATTTCTTCCAAGGCGCCGGCCAGCCGCCACAGGCCGGCCACTCCGGAGTCCTCGAAAAGCGTGCGCTCAAAGCCCAAATGCTCCAGCGTCCGGGCCGCCTCTCGGGCGACCGGGGCGTCGGCCGTCCCGGCCGAGACCACCGCCGCCCGGCCGGCCCGGGGCCGGGGCGGGCAAGTTTCGCCCCAGGCGGTGCGCGAGACCGGGTCGTAGTCGTGCAGACGCCGGAGGCGCTCGGGGAGGCTCTCGAAGATCTCGGGGGCCAGCCGGGTGAAAAGCACCGGCCGGCCTTGGCCCCGGCCAAAGCGCTCCAGGAGGTCCACCAGGCTGGCCAGGGGCTTGCCTTCGCAGAAAACCGCCTCGGGGAGGCCTATGCGCGAGGCGCGGGCGTGGTCGAAGAGCACGCCGGAAGAGTTCGCTTGATCGCTGGAGCCGCAAGACATCGGCGGGCCTCTCGGCAGCCTCGACGCCTTAGGCGTCCAGGCCGGGGTAGAGAGGAAACCGCTTGACGAACTCCTCGACCCGCAGGCCGATCTTCCGCAGACGGGCGTCGTCTCCGACATGGCGCAGAGCCTCGACGATGAAATCGGAGACCTCGTCCATGTCAGATTCCTTCAGGCCTCTGGTGGTCAGGGCGGCCGCGCCCAGCCGCAGGCCCGAGGTCACCGAGAAATGCTCCCGGTCGAAGGGCACCGCGTTCTTGTTGGCCGTGATGCCGGCCTTGTCGAGGGCCGTCTGGGCCGCCTGGCCCGTGAGGCCGACGGTCCGCAGATCGATGAGCAAAAGGTGGGTGTCGGTCCCGCCGGAGACCAGGCGGTAGCCGGCGTCGGTCAGACGGACGGCCAGGCGGGCCGTGTTCTTGAGGATCTGCCTTTGGTAGTCGATGAACTCCGGCTCCAAGGCCTCGCCCAAGGCCGCGGCCTTGGCGGCGATGACATGCACCAGCGGGCCGCCCTGGAGGCCTGGAAAGACCTGCTCGTCAATGGCCTTCGCCAGCCCGCGGCGGCACAGCACCAGGCCGCCCCGAGGCCCGCGGAGGGTCTTGTGGGTGGTGGTGGTGACCACGTCGGCGTGCGGC
This sequence comes from Deltaproteobacteria bacterium, assembly GCA_031269485.1. Classification (GTDB taxonomy): domain Bacteria; phylum Desulfobacterota; class Desulfarculia; order Adiutricales; family Adiutricaceae; genus JAISZC01. The sequence goes on along the minus strand of JAISZC010000049.1, from coordinate 10,083 downwards.
ACCGGCGAAGGGTACAGCCCGGCGGCCACCAGGCCGGCGAAATGGGCCATGTCCACCATGAGGCAGGCCCCGACCCGGTCGGCGGCTTGACGGAACTTGGCGAAGTCGATGACGCGAGGATACGACGAGGCCCCGGCGATGATGAGCTTGGGCTTGTTCTTCTCGGCGAGCTCGAGCACTTGGTCGTAGTCGATCAGCTCGGTGTCCTCCCGGACCCCGTAGCTCGAGCTGCGGAACAGCCGTCCCGAGAAGCTGACCGAAGCGCCGTGGGTCAGATGTCCGCCGTGGGCCAAGCTCATGCCCAGCACTCCGTCGCCGGGCTTAAGCAGCGCGAAGAAGGCGGCCATGTTGGCCGAAGAGCCGCAGTGGGGCTGCACGTTGACGTGCTCGGCCGCGAATAGCTTGCGGGCTCGCTGCTGGGTCAGCAGCTCGATTTCGTCGGCGTGCTCGCAGCCGCCGTAGTAACGGCGGTCAGGGTAGCCTTCGGCGTACTTGTTGGTGAAGACGCTGGCCCCCACTGACAGCACGGCCTCGGAAACGAAGTTCTCCGAGGCGATCATTTCCAGCTTGCGGCGCTGGCGGTTGAGCTCACGCCGAAGTATGGCGTCGAGCTGAGGATCCGAAGGCAAATCCGTGCTGATGGGCATTGCTGTTCCTATTGAGATTGGATTGCGCCGGGCCTGAGGAGCGACTGGCTTGAGGAATCCCAGGCTGCTCGGGAGACGATCAAAAAACCTCGACGAACAAGGTTACAACTTTTTCGCCGACAATACAATTTCCGCGGCGGGCCGTCGCGGTTTCCAAGGGGGCCGACCGAAATCCGAGGCGGTCCGGAGGCGCTCCGCCGCCGGCCGCGGTCAGCTCATGAGCTCCACCCGCCTTTGATGGCGGCCGCCTTCGAACTCGGCGGCCAAGAAGGCCTCCAAGATGGACAGCGCCAGGCCGGTCCCCACGACCCGCTCGCCCAAAGTCAGCACGTTGGCGTCGTTGTGGGCCCGCGAGAGCCGGGCCATGTACTCCGAGGTGCAGTTGGCGGCGCGAACGCCCCGCCGCCGGTTGGCGGCCATGGCCATGCCCACGCCGGTGCCGCAGACCAGCGTCCCGAAGCGGCAACGCCCGTCCTCGACGGCCTGGGCGACCGCGTCGGCCACCGTCGGGTAGTCGGCCTTCTCGACCTCGTCGGCGACGCCGAAGTCGACGACGGCCCAGCCGAGCTCCTCCAAACGCGCCTTGACCGCTTTTTTGAGCTCCCGACCGGCGTGGTCGGCGCCCAAGGCCATGATCAGCTTCATCTTCGTCGGGCTCCTGAGGCGGCTGAAAGCCTTAAGGCAAAGGTTCCCAGGCGTGCGCGTCGCCAGCCTTGACCACGCGGCCCAAGGCCGGAAAGGGCAGATGAGCCCCAGCCACGAGCCAGCCCTCGGCGGCGGCCTGCGCGAAAATCTTCTGACGCGAGGCGGCCGCGGCCTGGGGATCGACGTCGTATTGGATGGTCACCTCAGGATGCTGGAACTGAACCAGGGAGGAGTGGACCACGTCGCCCCAAAACAGCAAAGGCTTCTCGCCGGTCTCGAAGAGAAAGCCGACGTGGCCGGGCGTATGGCCGTAGAGAGGAACGGAGGCGACTTTGGGGAGCGCGTTCTCGCCGCCCTTGAAGGTTTTAAAGCGGCCGGCGGCGACGTACGAGGCCAAGGCTTCCTCGGCCCGATCGCCGCCCTTGGCGCGGCCCGCGCCGCTGAGCCAATAGGCCGGCTCGTTTTCGTCGGCCAGCGCTTGGGCGTTGGGAAAAAGCGGCCGGCCCTCGCCATCCCGCAGGCCGCCGATGTGATCGCCGTGAAAATGAGTCAACAGGACGGTCGTCACCGTGCTCGGATCGACGCCGGCGGCCTCGAGCAGTTGGGCCAGACGGCCGCCGCGGGGACCGTTGCCGGCGTCGACCATGACTTTCCCGAAAGGTCCTTCGACCAAAAAGGCGTTGACGACGCGGGGCAGGCCCGCCTTGGCCTCCAAGCCGGCGCTTTCGACAGCCTTCTGGAGGGCCTCTTTGGCGGCGCCGGCGAAGACGCCGTAGCCGAAACGGCCGGAATCGTCCTGGAAGGCGGTCACCGTCAGTTCGCCGACGGTGATCTTCGCGAAGCCGAGGGCGTCCTGGGCCCGGGCCGGCCCGCAGAGGGCCAGCGCGACGCCGAAGGCCACAACTGACCAAATGAACTGATGTTTCATGGCCATCACCCAAGGGAAGTTATTGAACTGACAGGCGGCCCGAGCGCGGCGGTCAGTCGGCGCCGGCGAGCGCCGGCGCTCAAAGGCGGCGAAATTATTCAAAGGAAAACGAAGGAAAACCACGTAAAATGACGAAAAAAAAAAAACAACTTGAGACGCCGACAGACCCCAAACGCTTAACTCAAGCAAGCAAAACGTTTTACAGATAGAATTTAATAAATTCAGATAAAAATTTTTTGTATATTATTTTATGAATTTAGCGCGCCAAAGCCTCAAATATTGGCTTTGGACCAATCGAACGGCGGGTCGGCCGCCGAAAGGCGGCCCAGGTCAACCCGGGCCCTTGGCCGGTCTGGCGCGCGGTCGCCGGAGGCCTTCCGGCTCAAGGGCGAAGGGCAAAGACGCGCAGGCGGGGCCGCCGCTCAATCCCAGGCGTCGGCCCGGCCCAAGATCAGCACGCCGTTGGTGCCGCCGAAGCCGAAGGAATTGCTCATGGCGGCCCGCAGCTCAGCCCGGCGGGCTTGATGAGGCACGTAGTCCAAATCGCACTCGTCGTCGGGCTGATCCAAATTGATGGTAGGCGGCAGGACGCCCTCCTCGATGGCCAAAGTCAGCAGGCCGGCTTCGACCCCGCCGGCCGCCCCCAGCAAGTGGCCGGTCATGGACTTGGTGGAGCTGATGGGCGTTTTGGCGGCCAGAGGCCCGAAGACCTGCTTGACGGCCCGGGTCTCGACGAGATCGTTGAGGCCGGTGGAGGTGCCGTGAGCGTTGATGTAGCCGATGTCTTCGATCTTCAGCCCGCGGGAGGCGGCGTCGTCCAGCGCCGCCCGCATGGCCCGGACGGCGCCGTCGCCGTCGTCCTGGGGAGCGGTGATGTGGTAGGCGTCGCAGCTGGCCCCGAAGCCCAAGACCTCGGCGCGGATATTGGCGCCGCGGCGTTTGGCCCGCTCCCATTCCTCCAAAACGAGCACGCCGGCGCCCTCGCCGATCACGAAGCCGTCGCGATCGCGGTCGAAAGGCCGGCTGGCTTTTTCCGGCTCGTCGTTGCGGGTCGAGACGGCCTTCATGGCGTTGAAGCCGGCGACGGCCAGCTTGGTGATGACCGCCTCGGAGCCGCCGCAGACCATGGCTTGATAGCCGAAGTCGCGGATCTGCTGATAGGCTTGGCCGACGGCGTGCGTCCCGGCCGCGCAGGCCGTGGCCGTCAAAAAATTGGGACCCTTGAGGCCCAGTTCGATGGCCGTCACGCCGGAAGCCATGTTGCCGATGATCATGGGAATGAAAAAGGGGCTGACCCGATCCGCGCGGCCGTCGGCGACCAGGGTGTGATTGTCCTCCATGTTTTTCAGGCCGCCCAGCCCGCAGCCCAGCACGCAGCCGGTCCGTTCGGCCAGCTCGTCGTCGAGGGTCAGCGAGGCGTCCTGGACGGCCAAGCGGGCCGCGGCCACGGCGAACTGAATGAAGAGCTCCATGCGCCGCGCCTTTTTGCGGTCCATGAAGGCTTCAGCTTGAAAGCCTTTGACCTCGCAGGCGATTCTGGTTTTGAAGCCGTCGGCCGAAAAGCGGGTGATGGGCCCGGCGCCGCTTCGGCCGGCCTTGACGGCGGCCCAGGTCTCGGCCGTTCCCACCCCCAAGGGGGTCACCAAGCCCAGGCCGGTGACGGCCACTCTTTTCGGACTGGCGGTCCTCACGCGCAATCTCCGCCTATTGACGAGCGCTGATAAACCTGACGGCGTCCTGAACAGTTTTGATGTTCTGGGCCGCGTCGTCGTCTATCTTGATGTCGAACTCTTCTTCCATGGCCATGATGAGCTCCACCAGGTCGAGAGAATCGGCGCCCAGATCGTCCTGGAAAGAGGCCTCCGGCACGACCTCGGCGGCTTCCACGGACAACTGGTCGACCACGACCTTGGTAATGCGTTCCAATATTTCGGACATTGCGCACTCTCCTTGGGTTCCCGCGGGAACTTTCACAGGGGAATCGCCGCTCGGCGGCGTTCGGCTCGCAAGATGAACTCTTGGCGGCCCAAAAAAACGGAAAAGGACTCACATATGCAGGCCGCCGTTGACGTGCAAGGTCTGGCCGGTGATGTAGGCCGCGCCGTCCGAAGCCAGGAAGGCCACGGCCTCGGCCACGTCCTCGGGACGTCCGCCGGCACCCAAGGGAATTTTCGACAAAAACCCGGCTTTGACCTTGTCGTCCAAAACGTCGGTCATGTCCGTCTCGATGAAGCCCGGGGCCACGGCGTTGACGGTCACGCCGCGGGGGGCCAGCTCCAGGGCCAGCGACTTGGTCAGGCCGATCACGCCGGCCTTGGCGGCCGAGTAGTTGACCTGCCCAACGTTGCCGGTGAAGGCGACCACCGAGCTGACGTTGACGATGCGGCCCGAGCGCTGCTTGAGCATGATCTTGGCCGCGGCTCGGGCGCAAAAAAAGACCCCCAGCAGATCGACCTCGACGACCCGGCGGAAGTCACAGTCCGACATCCTGATCGCCAGCCCGTCGCGGACGAGCCCGGCGTTGTTGACCAAAACGTCAAGCCGGCCGTAGCGCCTCGCGATGGAGGCGACGGCCTCGCCCGCCGCGGCCGAGTCTTCGGCTGGCCAGCATTGGACCTCGAAGGCCCCGGCCAAGGACGAGAGCTCTTCGGCGGCCTCCTTGAGGCCCGGGGAGTCCGGATTGGCGTGCGTGATCACCAAGGCCGTCTCCGAGGCGGCCAGCCGCCTGGCGACGGCCCGCCCGATGCCGCGGACGCCTCCGGTGACCAGGACCACTCTTTCGACGCTCATGGCGTCGGCCCTTTCGCCGAAACAGCCGGACCGCCCGTCACTCGGCGGCCGCCGTCGACGACTTGGGGGCCAGCAGCCGGCCGCGATAAACGCCGCAACTGGGGCAGACGTTGTGTGGCCGCGACGGCTCGCCGCAGTTGGAGCACTTGGTCACGGTGGGCGTAAGGGCCTTGTAATGGCTGCGGCGCTGCCGGCCTTTCATTTTGGACATTCTTCTTTTGGGTACGGCCATTTTTAAACCCTCGAATTATTGAAAAAAAACGGGCCAAGTAATTCCGCGACCGCCCTGGCGGCCGGCGGCGAAGCTCAATGCCTGGTGGTCTCGCCCCGGCAGCGGCAAGGCGCCTCGTTGAGGTTGGCCCCGCAGACGGGGCACAAGCCGGCGCAATCAGGCCGGCAAAGGGCCTTGACGGGCCAAGAGAGCCAAAAAAGCTCGCCCAAAAAAGGCGTCAAATCGAAGCGGCCGTTCGAGACGGCCACGAAGCCTTCCCACTGGTCGTCGGCGCCGACGCCCTCGTCGAGGAGATCGACCGTCTCGTCGATCGAATCGCCCACCTTGCCGGCGAAGACGGTCAGGCAACGGCTGCAGGTCAGTTCGGCCTTGACCGCGAAGATGCCCTTGACCTTGAGCCGCCGTCCGATGAGCTGGAGGTCGAAATGGCCCCGCACCGACGTCGTCAGCCTCGGCGGCGGCGAGGCGTCCGAGCCGGGCTCGAAGAGGTCGGGCCCGAGAAAAGAGCTCAAGGCCGCCGGCGGCAACACGAAGTCGCACCGCACGCCGGTTTCAGGCCACGCGACGAGGCTGAACTTAAGATTGTCCCGGACTGCTTCCAAGCGAAACCCCAAGAAAAAGGACCAAAAACCCGGGCGAGCCCTCGAAGGCCCGGACGACGAGCCGCCGCGGCTCCTTCGGGCGCCATGAGCTCGCTTGGAACGCGAAAACTATGGCTTTTTCCGCAAAAAAAGTCAAGCTCGCCGCGCGGCCGCCTCCAGATTCGCCAAAAAAGCGCCAGGAGCGGGCCAGCCCAAAAGCGAATAATCACTGATGATTATGAGCTCCGGCCGCCTGGTCGGCGACGGGCGCGGCCTCTTGAGCCGTCTCGCCGGCCTCAGCCGAAGCGGGCGTCTCGCCGGCCTCGGCCGGAGCGGCCGACTCGCCGGCCTCAGCCGGAGCGGCCGACTGCTGGAGCTCTTCCTCGGTGACCGGGGCGCCCGAGGTCTGAGCGGCGCTCTGAGCCGGAGCGGGCAAGTCGTCGTCGGTCACCATCGAGGCGCCGGAGCCGCCAGACTGAGCGAAGATGGACAGAGTCAAGGAGGTGGCCATGAATATGACGGCCGCGACGCTGGTCACCCGGCTGATGAAGGTGGCCGGGCCCCTGGCGCCGAAGACGGAGGACGAGGAGCCGCCGAAGGCCGCTCCCAGGCCAGAGCCCTTGCCGGTCTGCAAAAGGACGCTGATCATGAGTATGACGGCGACGGTGACGTGGATCGTGGTGATGGCGGCGGACATGAAGGCGTTTCCCCTTAGGCGTCGTACCGGACTATTTTGGCGAAGGAGTCCGCCTTGAGGCTGGCTCCGCCGACCAGCACCCCGTCGATGTCAGGGCGCTCCATCAAGCTCTTGGCGTTGTCGGGCTTGACCGAGCCGCCGTAGAGAATCCTCGTCGCCTCGGCCGCGGGCCGGCCGAAGAGCTCGGCCAGCCGGCCGCGCAAAAATTCATGCGCTTGCTGAGCTTGCTCGGCGGTGGCCGTCCGTCCCGTGCCGATGGCCCAGACCGGCTCGTAGGCCAGCACCAGCCCGGCGACGGCCTCGGGCGTCGCCCCGGCCAAGCTGCCCTGAAGCTGAGCGGCCAAGACCTCGAAAGCGCGGCCGGCCTCGCGCTCGGCGAGATTCTCGCCAAGGCAGACCACCGGCAAAAGGCCGGCGGCCAAGGCGGCGGCCAGCTTTTTGGCCACCAGCGCGTCGTCGTCGCCGAAGAACTGGCGACGCTCGCTGTGCCCCAAAATGACCATGGTCGCCCCGGCGGCCTTGATCATCGAGGCCGAAATTTCTCCGGTGTAGGCCCCTTCCTGGGCCCAGTGCAGATTCTGGGCGCCGACGATCAGGCCGGAGCCCGCGGCGGCCTCGGCCGCCTGGCGCAGGGCCGTGGCCGGCGCCGCCAAGGCCGTCCGGCGATCGTCGAGGCCGCGAATCAACGGCTTGAGCTCCTCGATGAACTTGACGGCCTCGTCGCCGGTCTTGTACATTTTCCAGTTGCCGGCCAAAAAAGGCTCTCTGGCCATCAGGAACCTCCGAAAAAAGCCAATTTAGCGCGACTCGGCCGCCAAGGCCCGCGCGGCCCTCGCCTCAAGCTCAGGCCAAAATCTCGACGGGCCAGCCGCCTTCGCCCGACCCGCTCCTCAACCTCGCCGGCCTTTTTGGCCGGGTCAGTGTGAATTTTTCATTATAACCTCGAACCGAACAAAAAACAAGACGTTGTTTTGACCGCGACGAAAAGCTATCATGGGCCCGATCACGACCGTCCCGCGCCCCCGACGGCAAGCCCGCCGCAGACCCGGCGCCACCAGGCCAGACAAGGTTCCCATGATGATCACCCGCTTCGCCCCCAGCCCCACCGGGCATCTCCACATCGGCGGCGCCCGCACCGCCTTGTTCAACTACCTGCTGGCCCGCGGCCAAGGCGGCCGCTTCATCCTGAGGATCGAGGACACCGACGTCCAGCGCTCAGAAGAGGCCTACGCCGCCGGCATCCTGGAGGCCATGACCTGGCTGGGGCTCAGCTGGGACGGCGAGCCCGTCCGCCAAAGCGCCAGAACCGGCCTCCACCGCGAATTCGTCCAGAGGCTCCTCTCCGAAGGCGCCGCCTATTGGTGCTCCTGCCGCCCCGAAGACCTCGAGGCCCAAAGAAAGAAGGCCCTGGCCGAGGGCGGCAAGCCGCGCTACGACGGTCGTTGCCGCGAGCTGGGCCTGGGCCCGGCGCCGGGGTCGGTGGTCCGCTTCAAAGGCCCCCAGTCAGGCCAAGCGGCCTGGCAGGATCAGATCAAGGGCCCCATCTCCTTCGACTGCCAGGAGCTCGACGACCTGGTGCTGCTGCGCGGCGACGGCCAGCCGACCTACAATCTGGCCGTGGTGGTCGACGATTTGACCATGGGCGTCACCCACATCATCCGGGGCGACGACCACGTCAACAACACTCCCCGCCAGATCCTGCTCTACCGGGCCTTGGGCGCCGAGCCGCCCCTCTTCGGCCACGTGCCCATGATCCTGGGCAAGGACAAGACCAGGCTGTCCAAGCGCCACGGGGCCACCTCGGTGCTGGCTTACCGGGACTTGGGGTATCTGCCTCAAGCTTTGGTCAACTACCTGGTCCGGCTCGGCTGGGCCCACGGCGACCAGGAAGTTTTCAGGCTCCAGGAGCTGATCGAGAAATTCAGCCTCAAGCATGTCGGCAAGTCCGCCGCGGTCTTCAACGACGACAAGCTCAACTGGCTCAACGCCCATTACCTCAAGCAGACTCCGCCGCAGGAGCTGGCGGCCCTGATGTGGCCCCTGCTGGCCGCGAGAGGCCACGCCAAGCCGTCGGACGCTTTCTTGGCCCAAGCGGCCGCCGCGGTCCGCGAAAGGGGCAAGACCTTGACCGAGCTGGCCGACAAGGCCGAGTTCTTCTTTGAGGACCTGCCCGCGCTCGATCCGCAGGGCGCGGCCCGGCTGCTGACCGACGACGGCCGCGAGCTGCTCGACGATTTCGGCCGCCGGCTGCTGGCCGCCTGGCCGGCCGAGCGGGGGGACTTCGACGAGCTCCTCAAGGCCCTGGCCCAGGACCGCGGCGTCAAGATCGGACAGGCCGCCCAACCCCTGAGACTGGCGCTGACCGGGCAAACGGCCAGTCCCGGCCTGTTTGAAATCGTCGAAACGCTTGGCCCCGAGAAGGTCCAACGACGCCTGGCGGCCGCCTTGGCATGGCGTCCCGCCTGAGGCCGAGACGTTTGCCGGCTTGACGGCCGCGACGCGCGAAAAATTCCCCAATTGGCCCGGGGCCAAGCCTTGCGGCCTGGCCCCGAGGCCTGGCCTTGGACCGGCTGACGCCGGGCCCCGGCTGGAAGCGTTTCTCAAAAGCGGCCGGCGCAACTCGGCCGGCTCAAGCCGCGAGCCCCTGGCCGCCGCGACCCGCCGGACGGACGAGGCCGTCGCGGCCCGGGCTGGTCGCCGGCTTTGAGCCCTGGCCACGCGCGCCAAAACCGGCCTTCGACGTGACGGCCACCCCGAAAACCCTTGGCGGCAACCCAGGAATGGCGCCGGAGAACGGCCCGGCCGGACAACGGCCAGGCTGGACAACGGCCCGCCGCCGCGCATGACGCCAAATTTTGGAGGGAGCTTTTTTTAAGAGGGTTTGGTCAGGCCCACTGCCAGCGCTGAGCGGGCGCCCCGGTCGGGAGGGAAGCGGGAATCGGTTTTTTCGGCCCTGATCTTCTCGCCATAAAAAAATTCTCGCCATAAAAAAAATCCGGCAGCGACCTACTCTCCCACACTCCTAAAGTGCAGTACCATCGGCTCTGTGGAGCTTAACTTCCGTGTTCGGAATGGGAACGGGTGGAACCTCCACGACATAGCTACCGGAAAAAGAACGGAGAACTCATCTCCGAATTTTTGAGGACACTTGAGCTCGACGGCCTGCCGTCGGGTCGAACGTCATCTGAAAAATGAACACGGACAACTGCATCCTAAATAAAGCGCCCTCGTTGAAGAGGTGTAAAGGAAAGCCTCACGGACTATTAGTGCCGATAAGCTGAACACGTTGCCGCGCTTACACAATCGACCTATCAACCCGGTGGTCTTCCGGGGTCCTTCAGTGGCTTGCGCCAAGGGAAATCTTATCTTGAGGCAGGCTTCCCGCTTAGATGCTTTCAGCGGTTATCCCTTCCGAACTTAGCTACCCAGCCATGCCGCTGGCACGACAACTGGTGCACCAGTGGTTCGTCCAACCCGGTCCTCTCGTACTAGGGTCAGGCCCTCTCAAATTTCCTACGCCCACAGCAGATAGGGACCAAACTGTCTCACGACGTTTTAAACCC
>JAISZC010000019.1 GCA_031269485.1 Deltaproteobacteria bacterium | reverse complement strand
GCCGCCTCGGCTGACGGAGTAGCCTGGGCCGCTTCGCCCTAATATGTTTTCTTGATAATTCGGCATGTTGCGCCGAACGTCCAGCTTTGGCGGCGTCGCGCCCGGCGCCAGCCGTCGGCTGCATTTTTTTGTTGAAACAGATATTTGCGCTGGAGACGCCTTGGGCGGTTTCGGCGGCCTATGGCGGGCCGAGACGCGCCCTTTGACGCGGCCCGAGATGCGCCTTTTGGCGAGCCGGCCGCCGGCTCCTCGGCTGGCGGAGAAGCCGGGGTCGCTTCGTCCTAATCTGATTACTTGATAATTCGGGATGTTGCGCCGAACGTCCAGCTATTGGCCGCTCTCGTCCGGCGCCAGCCGTCGGCTGCATTTTTTTTCTGTTGAAACAGATAGTTGCGTTGGAAACGCCTTGGGCGGTTTCGGGTTGGGCGGCTCGGGCCGGGCGGCTCAGGCCGGTACGCAGCCCTTGACGACCAGGCCGCTGGCGTCCCGACTGATTGATTGCCGCCCGTCCCGCCTTGACGGCGCGCCGGTTGACCTGGCGGGCCACCTCCACGCTGGCCGCCGAGAGGTCCAAGCCGCAGACCGGCCCCGCGGCGCCGCCTTGAGCAGACGGGCGACGTTGGCGCCGCCGCCGCAGCCCGCGTCGAGGATCGAGTCCTCGGGGCCGGTTTCGATTTGGCGCAAGCCCCAGCGGGACAAAGGTCCGTGAAAAAAATTCATGGAACGCAGCAGCAGGCGACTGCCGACGCCCTCGGGTTTTTTGACTTTTTTGAAAAACCAGCTCAGCGGTCCGCCGGACATGCGTCGCCCTCCGTGGTTTCGGCCGCGCTTTCCTCAGGCCGCGCCGGCTCGCGGAGACCGTTCAAGCTGAGGCCCGCGCTGGCGGCCGCGGACGCTCGGCCGGGCGTCAAGGCTATTTTTTGATCAGCAGACAGGCTCGTTCGATGAAAACGACGGCGTCGGTCAGGTCGGCCAAGCAGCGTATTTCGGCGTCGAACTTCGTGTCCCGCTCCAGGGGCCTGAGGGTTTGAGCCTTGAAAATGGGGGCGGGGCGGTCGTTGCCGGTGAGGTATTCGGCGATCTTCAAAAGGAGCTTGAAGGGCGGATAGTCCAGGCCGCAGCTGAAATGCGGGGCCAAAGGCTCAAAGGAGGTGTGGACGTCTTCGACGATGTACAGGCCCCCGTCCGGCAGCTCGGGATACAGGGCGAAAAGGGTCCGGAGCTGGTCAGGCCACCAGTGGGAGGCGTCGTCGATCACCACCTTGGCCTTGAGGGCTTTGAGGCTGTCGAGAAAGGCGTTTTGGGCCAGATCGCCTATGACGACCCGTGAGCGCGGTCCGGCCTCGGCCAGGGCGCGCTCCTCGATGTCGACGCCCACGATGTCCGCTTGGGCGAAGAAGGCCTCCCAGGTTCTGAGGCTGGCCCCCTTGAAGACGCCCAGCTCCAGGAAGGTGAAGGCCTCGTTTTGAAAAGGCTTCAGAAAAAATTCGTATTTTCGCAAGTAGTCGTGGGCGTCGGGGCCGGCGCGCTTGTCGGTTTGAAAGCGGCGGCCGAGGTCGTCGAGGAGCTTTGAATGCAGCATGGGTGCGCTCGTGAAAAGCAGGTCAGGCGACGAGCCTCGAATGACGCCGTCGAGGCGCGAAAATCGACGAAAATCGACGAAAAAAGGAAAACCTGAGAAAACCTGAGAAAAACGGCGAAATTAGGCTATTTTCGCGAACATCGACGTTGCCAGGCCGGCTCGCCGGGCCGGCGGGCTCGGCGGCGTCGGAGACGGACGCCGAAGGCCTGGCGGGCCTCAGCGTTGTGGGGGTTGAGGGCCTCCCGGAGGCCTTCGCCCAGAAGATTGTAGCTCAGCACCGTCACCAGGATGGCCAAGCCCGGGTAGAGGCTCAGCCACCAGGCCCGTTCCAGGTAATTTTTGCCGTCGCTCAAGATGGCCCCCCAGGTCGCGGTGGGCGGTTGGACGCCCAGCCCCAGAAAGGACAGCGCGCTTTCGGTGAGGATGGCCTCGGCCACGCCCAAGGTGGCCGTGACCAGCACCGGGGTCAGGGCGTTGGGCAGCAGATGGCGCCAGATGAGCCGAAAGTCCGAGGCGCCCAGGAGCTTGGAGGCCAGGACGAAGTCGCGGCTCTTGAGGGACAGGAATTCCGCCCGCACCAGCCGGGCCACCCCCATCCAACCGGTCAGGCCGATGACGATCATGACGTTCCAAATGGAAGGCTCCAAGACGGCGATCACCGCGAGGATCAGAAACATGCTCGGAAAGCACAGCATCAGATCGCAAAGGCGCATCACGGCGGCGTCGACCAGCCCGCCGCGGTAGCCGGCTATGGAGCCCAGCGTCAGGCCGATGAGGGTGGCCAGGCCCACGGCCACGAAGCCCACCTTGAGGCTGATGCGCGAGCCCCAGATCAGGCGCGAGAGCACGTCGCGGCCCAGAGAGTCGGTCCCCAGGACGTGGCCGGGCGTGCCGGGGGGCTTGAAGCGGGCGGTCACGTGAGGCCGGTTGGGTTCGTGGGGGGCCAACGTCGGGGCCAGCCAGGAGACGACGAAGAGCGACAGCACCACCAGGCCGCCGGCGACGGCCAGCTTGTTGCGCAGCAGCTTGCGGACGAAGGCCGACAGTTTCATGAGGTTTTCCGTTTCATTTGAAGGCCGTGTCCCGGATTCGGGGGTCGGCCCAGGCGTAGCCCAGATCGGCCAGCAGGTTGCCGACCAAGGTCAGCGCCGCCCCGATGACCAGGCCCCCCATGACCAGCGGGTAGTCTCGGCCCATGACGGCGTTGTAGAAAAGCTGGCCCAGGCCGGGAATGGCGTAGACGGACTCCATGATGACCGAGCCGCCCACCAGGCCGGGCACGGACAGGCCCAAGACGGTGATGACCGGAATGAGCGCGTTGCGCAGGGCGTGCTTCCAAATCACCGTCCGTTCCGGGAGGCCCTTGGCCCGGGCGGTGTTCAGAAAGTCCTGGCGGATGACCTCCAGCATGTTGCTTCGGAGGTAGCGCGACAGTCCGGCCAGCCCCCCCAGCGACGAGATCGTCACGGGCATGAGCAGGTGCTTGGCCGTGTCAAGCGCCCGGTCCCAGGCGCCCAGCTGGGCGTGGTCCAGCGAGCCCAGCCCCGAGACGGGCAGCCAGCCCAGATTGACCCCGAAGAGCCACATGCCCAGCAAGGCCAGCCAGAAGGAGGGGGCGGCGAAGCAGACGAAGACGAAGACCGTCGAGGTCTGATCAAAGAGCCCGCCGGCCCGGACGGCGGCCTGCATGCCCAGCGGGAGGCTGATCAGCAGGATCAGGCCCATCGAGCAGACGTTGAGCGTCAAAGTGACGGGGAGGCGCTCCTTGATCTTGTCCAAGACCAGCCGCCGATCCGGCGCCCTGGAGCGGCCGAAGTCCAGCTCGGCCAAGCGTTTGAGCCAGTTCCAGTATTGGACCGGAATCGGCTGGTCAAGTCCGTAGATTTCCCTCAGCCGCTTTTTGGCCGACTGGCTGGCCTGGGGATTGAGGTCGGTGACCAAATCGGTGGGATCGCCAGGCGCCAGGTGAATGACCACGAAGCTGACCAGCGTGATGCCCAGCAAGGTTGGAATCATCATGATCAGCCGAGCGACGGTGTACTTGAGCATGATTGGGGCCTTGAAAAAAAAGTTTTGGCCGACGGGGGTTGACAGCCGAGCTGCGATGTTTATCCTTTTGATTGAGAGAAACGAGCCGTCCCGCCCGAGGCCGAGGCCGCCAGGCGGCGGCGGTCAAAAACACAGGAGGTTTGAGCATGGCCATATTAAGATGGGGCCAGAGATTTGGTCGTCCGGTTTGGGAGCTCGAGCGGATGCGCAATTACATGGAGAACGCCTTGAGCGCCCTGGCAGGCGGAGTCGACCATTTTCGCAAAAATTATACAGGAGTTTTTCCGCCGGTCAACCTGTCGGAGGACGAGGAGAAGCTCTACCTGACCGCCGAGCTGCCCGGCGTCGATCCTCAGTCGCTGGATTTGAGCATTAAAAGCGACACGTTGACCATCAAAGGCGTCAAGAAGCCGGAGGCCGGCGTCGTCGAAGCGACCTTCCACCGTCGCGAGCGCGAGGCCGGCAGCTTCAGGCGCAGCATGACGCTGCCCTTGAAGGTGCAGCCCGATCTGGCGGAGGCTCTCTTCAAAAACGGCGTGCTGACCGTGACGTTGCCCAAGGCCGCCGAGGCGCGGGCGCATCAGATCGCCGTCAAGAATCAGTGAGCGCGCGTGGCGCGGCTAAATTGTCGAACAAAAAAGGAGGACGGTTCATGAGCGCGGACAGTCAAGAAATCAACGTGCGGGAAAAAAAGCCCCTGGATTTGGGCGGCGCCGAAAGCACCAGCGGCGAGCCGCGCTTCAGCCCCGACGTGGACATATGGGAGACCGACGCCGGCCTGACTTTGGTGGCCGACATGCCTGGAGTGACGGCCGACGGGTTGAGCGTTGACTTGCACGAAAACATGCTGACCATCTTCGGACGGGTCGGCGAGCCCAAGCAGCCCGGCAAATATTTGGCCCAGGAATATGAGGTGGGGGACTTCTACCGGCAGTTCGCCCTTTCCGAGCAAATCGATCAGGACAAGATCGCCGCGGCCGTCAAGGACGGGGTGCTGACGTTGACCTTGCCCAAGCAGGCGCCGGCCCAGCCCCGGAAGATCACGGTCGTCTCCGAATGAGGTCCGGCCGCCGTCCCGTCGAGTCCTGGGGGGCGGCCGCCGGCGGTCGTCAGCCGAGCCGCGAGCGTCTCGTCTTATGACCGTCGAAGCCTGTCGTGTTCGTCTTTTTTCAGGCGGGCGTCTCAGCTCCGAGGCGCTCGCTTCTCTTTTGAGGACGCGCTCGCTCCCGGCTTGAGGCCAACCCGGCGCTCGGGCAGCTCGTCGAGGTTGTTGACGGCCCACCGAATTTGCCGGCACAGCCCCATGAGCATGTCGCATTCGCCGAGCTCAAGCTGGCTGCGGTTGAAGATTTTTTTGAAATTCATCAGCCAATGGCCGGGGTTGTCGGGCGGCAGAAAGCCGATTTCGACCAAAGTGCTCTCGAGCTCGTCGTACATCAGGGCCAAAGTTTTCTGGTCGGCGGCCACGACGGCCGGCGGGGGCGAAGGCTCGCCGCCGGCCGCCAGCAGCAGCTCGTAGCCCAAGATCAGCACCGCCTGGGCCAGGTTAAGGGAGCTCCCGACGGCGGAGGCGGTGGGAATGCCGACGATATTGTGGCACAGGCGCAGATCGGCCGTCGTCAAGCCCGCTCTTTCAGGCCCGAAGAGCAGCGCCGTCTTGGGCGGGTCGCTTTCCGTCAAAAGGCTCGGCGCCAGCTGGCGCGGACTGAGACGCGGCCCGCGCCGGGCGCCGGCCCGGGTCGTGGTGCCCACCACCAGCTGGTAAGGCTCGAGGGCCGAGCGCAGGTCGGGCTTGATTTCCATGGCCTCCAGCACGCCCAGGGCGTGGACGGTGGCCGTGGACTTCATCAGCTCGGGGTTGAGCGTCCGGGGCTTGACCACAATCAGGCGGCCCAGGCCGGTGTTGGAGATGGCGCGGGCCGCGGCCCCTATGTTTTCGGGCTTTTGCGGCTCGTTGAGCACCACGTCGATGTGCGAGCGGTCCAAGGCCCGCGGCCGTCGATTGGGCCGCCGCTCGCGCCGGCCGGCTCGTCGCCGGTCGGCGTAGTCCAGCTCCAAGTCGCTGGACGGAGCGTCTGACGCGTCGTGGTCAGCGTGATTTGACGATGTTCCAAATTTCGTCATAAATGCGGCCCTCCGCGCCCAAGTCCTTGAAATACTCCATTTTGGCCACCAGCTCCGGCGGCGGGTAGATGCCTGGATCGTTGAGATCTTCTTCGGGGATGAAGGCCATGGCCGCCTGGTTTGGGGTGGCGTAGCTGTTGAAAATGGCCACCTTGGCGGCCACCTCGGGCTCGAGGAGGTAGTTGAGGAATTCGTGGGCCAGCTCGACGTTGGGCGCGTCCGCGGGGATGGCCAGCAGATCGACCCAGATTTCGCAGCCTTCCTTGGGCAGCACGTAGTGGACGCCCGGGGTCTCGCGCGAGGCCCTGACGGCCTCGCCGTTGTACACTTGGGCCACGGAGGCCACGCCGCTGACGACCTTGGCGAGGCCGCTGACGCCGTTGTCGAAGCCCATGAAGGTCGGCCGGTTTTTGGTGGCGGTCAGCAGATCGCGGGCCTCGGCGAGCTCTTCGGGGACGATGGTGTTGGCCGAGTGCCCCAAGTATTTTAGGGCGCTGCCGATGGCGTCGCGAGCCGTGTCAAATATCAGGAAATTGCCCGGCTCGCTTTCAGGATCGAACAAAACGCTCCAGGAAGGCGTGATCGAGGAGATGTCGTCGGTCAGGATGACCATGCCCGAAGTGCCCCATTGATAAGGGAGCGAGTACCGGTTGCCGGGGTCGACATCAATCTTCCGGAAGTCGGGGGCGAGGTTGCCGATGTTGGTCAGCAGCTCTCGTTTCAGGGGCTGCACCAGGCCTTGGCTGATCAGCCCCGTCAAATAATAGGTGCTGGGCACGATGATGTCGTAGGTGCCTTGCCGGCCGGCTTGCATCTTGGCGATCATTTCTTCGTTGGATTCATAATAGTCCAGACGTACTTTGGCGTTATGAGTTTCTTCAAAGTCACTTATCACCTCGAGGTCAATATATTCAGACCAGATAAATAAGTTCATTACTCTCATTTTTTCTGGTTCAGTATTGAAACTTGATATAATAACTGCAACCACCGCCACAATAACAGCGGTGGCAGTGATGATAATGAACGTAAGATTTTTTTTCATTTCACTCCCTACGTCAGGTCTCTTGCGAGAGTTTAAGTGTGGTTTTAAAAAGATAAAGAGGCAAAGCCGGTCAGGACCTAAAGAGGTTTATTATCCAGGAATTAATGGGCCAGTCAAGCTAAAAAACGATTTTTGGCGCCACGAGAAACAAGGTCGGCGGGCCCGCCGACGGCTTGCGGCGGCGTTGGCGGCGTCGGGCGCCGCCAACGCCCTTGGCGAGCCGCGGCTGGCCGGAACTTCGCCGCTGGCTTGGCCCCGTGAAAGGCTTCGCTCCCTCAGCTCGTCCAGGCCAGGGGCGGCCGGTTTTTTTTGAGGGTTTGTGGCATTATAAAGTAAGCCCTTTTTTTTTGCATCCCTTTTTCGCGGCCCGGGGACGCCGGGCCGCCCGGGGCGAAAGCTCCGAGGCGGGGACGATGAGACGCAATTTGGCGGCCGGCGGCCGGCCGTCCCGGGGCGGGCTGGCGGCGTCATGGCTGGCGCTGGCGATTTTGGCCGTTTGGGCCGTCGGCGGCCGAGCGGCGTTGGCGGGCGACAGCTACCGGGGCACGACGGAAAGAGTGGTCGACGGCGACACCATTTCGGTTCTCAGCTTCGACTACGAGCGCGTCAGGGTCAGATTTTACGGCATTGACGCGCCTGAAAAGGGCCAGCCCGGCGGCGCCGAGGCCGCCGCCGCCTTGAAGGCTCTGATCGAAGGTCGGGAGGTCGAGGTCGAGACGCTCGATGTCGACCGTTACAACCGCGGCGTGGCTTGGGTCCGTCTCGGCGGCCGCCTGATCAACGAGGTTTTGGTCGCGGCCGGTCACGCCTGGGTCTACGAGCAATACTGCCGGCTGGCGGCCGAGTGCCGCGCGCTGAGGAGCGCGCAAGCGGCGGCTCGCGCGGCCGGTCTGGGCTTGTGGCGCGATCCGTCGCCGATCGCGCCGTGGGATTATCGCCGCGGCCAACGCGAAGGCTCGTCGGACGGCACGTCAGGCGGCACGTCAAGCGGCACGTCAGGCGGTTCTTCGATAGGCGGACGCTCCCCGAGGACCGCGCCCGTCTGGCCGGCGGCCCCTCGGGCCGGCCTGTCGGCCGTCATAGCCGGCAACGTCAAGTCGCGAATTTTTCACAACTCGTCATGTCAACATTTCAACTGCAAAAATTGCACCGCCGTCTTCAACGACAGACAGCAGGCCATTGCCGCCGGCTATCGGGCTTGCCGCATTTGCGGCGGCTGACCTGCGCAATTGATGACGGGCCTGAGCGACGCAAGACCACTAAAATGCGACGTAAAACCGCTGAAATGGCCAAAAATTATTAAAAAATCACGTCTCAAGGGTTTAAGCAATTTTACCAGGGTTGAGGCCCTGTGCCGATCATTTTTTTTGACGCCCTTTGTCGGGCTGCTGGCGCCGAGGTCAGGCGAGAAAGGGCCGCCGCTTCAACCGCAACGAGGCGGCCTCGCTCGAAATTGGCCCATTGCCGGGGCGTGAGGGAGCTGTTGGACCCCGAATCGCCGACTGTTTTTTTCCTGGACGGCTCAGTGAATTTGGGCTATAAATCAATAGGCCAGAAAAGCAAATTAGGCCAGAAAAGCAAATTTTGGCCTTAAGGCCAGCAGCTCCTGGCCGGCCAATGGCCGCCGCCCGCTTCTGGCGGCGCTTGGCTCCGGGGCGCCGCCTAACCTGCGGAGGGTTGGGCCGCCTTACCTATGCAATAATATCCATTATGGATACTATTGTTGCCATAGGCGAAGCTGCAAAAGCATTGGGTATTTCCATTACTACGCTTCGGCGCTGGGAGGCGGCGGGAAAGCTGACGCCTG
>JAISZC010000248.1 GCA_031269485.1 Deltaproteobacteria bacterium | reverse complement strand
GAGGAAGGCTCTGGCCTTGCGGGCAGTCACAAGGTGAAACCGGCCTCTATGAAGCAGAAAGTCAGCACCAAATCAGATGGTTAGATTTGGATAGGTCTGACAGAACGGAGCTTGCCTCGGCCTCGACAATTGGCTGGCAGGGGCCGCGGCGGGCGGCTCAGACGTCGCCTCAGGCGGCGACGGCGGGCGCCGGGACCGCCGCTTCAGGCTCGCCCGGCGACGGCGCGACGGGATCCGGCGGCAAGCGCGACGACCAAGGCTGACTGCCGACTCGCGGCGCTGGACACCGGCGCGGCCTTGCGGTACCATTCTGAAAGTCGATCCCCCCGCCGGGCGGACCGACCGACGCGAGCCTGCGCCGTGTGGGAGCGGCCGGCCGGCCGGTCTCCGCCCTGTCCGCGGCTTTAGGTCTCCATCCCTGGCCGCAACGCCCAGGCGGCCGTCCGGGCCCGTCGGAGCCTGCTCCGTCAAGCCGGCCGGCCGCCCAAAGCCCGAAAGGAGCTGGCGGACGAGCCGCCTTAGGCGCCTGACCGTCCGCGCCCGCCATGAAACCAGCCGTCTCCCGCACCGCTTTTTTTCGATCCGCCCGCCGGACCGCCGCGGCCCGCTCCGTCTTTTGGGCCGCGCTGATCTCCTTCGCCCTCCTTGTCCCGCCCCTGGCCGCCGCCGCGCAAACGCCGCCCGCCAAGTCCCCCGAAACCGCCGAGCCTTTGGTCGTCTACTCGGCCCTCACCGCCACCACGGCCCAGCTGCCCCTAATGGGGGCCCTCCGGGCCGGCTGGCCTCCGGACCGCGCGGTTCGCCTGGAGTGGTGGAAAAACTTGGACGATCTGCGCAGCGTCATGCTGGCCGGCCGAGGCGACGTGTGGATCGGCCACTTGGAGTCCTTCGCCCGGGCCGCCGCGCGCGGGGCCCCGGTGACCCTGACGGCCGTCACGGTCTGGCGAAAATTTCACTTCGTCTCGGCGCCGCTCCCGTTGGGGCCCGACGGAGACTTGGCCTATCCAGCCAACGTCCGCGAGCTGCTGGCCTTCGCGACCGCCTCCGGCGAGGCCGTGACCTTGACCCCGCAAAACGCCCCTTCGGCGGGCCTGCTGGCCCGTCTGACGGCCCCCGCGGGACCCGTCGTCGAGAGCCTGCCGCCCCAGCAGCTGAGCTTGGAGCTGCTCCAAGGCCGCCGGCGAATGGCTCTGATGCCCGAACCCCTGGTCTCGTCCGTCACGGCCAAAAACCCCCAACTCAAAATCATCGGCTCCTTGGAGGAGGCCTACGCCGAAAAATTCGGCGGCCCGGGCCTGACGCCCCAGGCCGGGACGGCCGTCAATCGGGCCCTGCTCGAGCGCGAGCCGGCCCTGGTCGAAGAGCTGCTGACGCTCATGGAGCGAACCGCGGCCGAGCTCGCCGGCCGGCCGGCCGAGGCCGCGGCCCTGCTGCCGCCGGAAACCGCCGAGGCGCTGGGCGTGGACGTGTTGACCGCCTCGCTGGTCCGCGAGCCGCTCATCGTCCGCCGGGCGGCGGAAGTTCGGCCGGAGATCGACGCCTTCTTGCGGCTGGCCGCCCCGGAGCTCTTCGAGCCTGGCGCCCCGGCCATCCCGGAGTCCTTCTGGGGCGGGGCCGCGGCCGGCCAGACGACCGGGCCGCCAGCCGCTCAAGCCGGCCGGCCGGCCGACTGAGCGGAGGCGACGTGCGACGCGCCGGACCCTATGTCTTCGCCCTGGCCGCGTGGGCCGCGGCCACGGCTTTGGCCTGCCGGCTGGCCGGCCCGGCTCTGGCCCCGGGCCCGGCGGCCATCTTGGCCGAGCTGGCCCGCCTGGCCTCCTCCGGGGAGCTTTTCGCCGAAATGGGCCTGACCGTGGGCCGAGCCCTCCTTGGCCTGGCCCTCGCCAACCTCGTCGGCGCCCCGCTGGGCCTGGCCGCCGGACGGGCGAGCTGGGCCCTGAGCCTGACCGCCCCGCTGGTGGCGGGCCTCCAGGCTTGCCCGCCCATCGTCTGGGTCTCGATCGTCATGGTCTGGGCCGGCGCCGGCTCGCTGGTGCCCACGGCCACGGTCTTCGCGGCGACGTTCCCGTTCGTGTTCAGCACCACGGCCCAGGGGGCCCTGGGCCTCGACCGCCGCATCCTGGGCATGAGCCGGCTCTACGGCGTCCCCAGACGCCGGCTCTGGCGGCGCTTCATCCTGCCGGGGGTGTGGCCCTTTTGGCTGGCGGGCTTGTCCACCACGCTGGCCGCCGGTTGGAAGGCCGCGGCCGTGGCCGAGTTTTTGGGCAGCCCCCGCGGCGTGGGGGCCAAGATTTTCTGGAGCTTGAGCCAGCTGCGCATGGAAAGGCTCCAGGCCTGGACCTTGGCCCTCGTCGCGCTGGGGCTGGCGCTCGAGGCGGCCGTCGTCACGCCGTTGCGCCGGCGGGCGGCCGGCCTGGGCGCCGGCCAGAACGCGGCGGGGTGAGCTTTGCGGGTTTTGCTGGAGATGCGAGACGTCGCCAAGAGCTTCGGCCGCCGGCCGGCCGTGGGCCGGGCCAGCCTCCGCGTCAGGGCCGGAACCGCCCTGGGGCTCAACGGCCCCTCGGGGCTGGGCAAAAGCACCTTGCTGGAAATCATGGCCGGCCTGACCAAGCCCGACGCCGGCCGCCTGGAACGGGCTGTCCCGGCCAGCCTGATGTTTCAGGACGGGGCGCTCGTGCCGTGGCTGTCGGCCTTGGAAAACGTGGCCTACGTGCTGCCGGGGGACCGGCGCCAAGCCGCCAGGACGGCCGCGGGGTGGCTGGAACGCTTCGAGCTGACGCCCGACCTCCGGCCTGCGGCCCTGAGCGGGGGCATGCGGCGTCGGCTGGGGCTGGCGCGGGCCCTGTGCCCGGGGCGGGAGCTGCTGCTGCTCGACGAGCCTTTCGCGTTTTTGGATCAAAGATGGGTGGAGGCCATCGCCCAGCTGATCCTCGAAGAGGTCCAAAAAGGGACGGGCGTGGTGGTGGCCGGCCATTCGACTCCGCCGGCGCTGGCTCAGGCCCTGGGCCGGCGGCTGACCGTCGTCGAGGCGGCCGGGCCGCCGCTGACGGTGGAGGCTTGGGCAAGCGGCGAGGAGCTGGAGGCGACCATGGCGGAAGCCTGCGGGGCGGCCGAGACGATCGAGCGACGAACGAGCGACGAAACAAAGCAAGATACGCCAAGACCTTTGATTAACAACTCTTGAAAATTTATCTGAATATTGTCGCCAATGCGGACAGAGAGCTTGTCCTGGCGAGGAACAGCCACGGCTGCGATTGCGGAATTGGGGGCGCGGCCGAGCGGCTGGGCTGAGGGCGCAATCGTTGGCCGAGCGGCTGGGCTGAGGGCGCAATCGTTGGACGAGCGGCTGGGCTGAAGGGGCAATCGTTGGCCGAGCGGCTGGGCTGAAGGGGCAATCGTCGGCCGAGCGGCTGGGCTGAAGGGGCAATCGTTGGACGAGCGACGGCTGGGCTGAAGGGGCAATCGTTGGACGAGCGACGGCTGGGCTGAGGGCGCAATCGTTGGACGAGCGGCGGCTGG
>JAISZC010000126.1 GCA_031269485.1 Deltaproteobacteria bacterium | reverse complement strand
CAGCCGCTCAAAGCCGACGAGAGCTTTCAGCGCCCCTCCAGCATGGCGGCCACCAGACCCAGGGCCCGTTGGGCCGGGGTGAGGGCTTGGGGAAAAAGGCCGGACTCGGTCCGCGGCTCGGCCGCCTCGCCCGCCAGGCCCAGCCAGCCGAGCTGAGCCGACTTGAGAGTCTCCAAAAAGGCCGCGCTGTCAGGCGTGGTGAGCAGGACCATGACGCCCGGCTTGACGCCCAGCTGCTCGAGGCTGGCGGGTCCGACCTCGGACCAGTCGGCGAAGGTTTGCAGGTCGAACTCGCCGAGGAGCTGAGCCGCTTGCAGGTCGAGGTCCAACGGCGCGACCGAGATCAGGGAGGCCTTGAGGCCGGCCCGCGCCCCCAAGGCCGCCGTCTCCAGCGCCAGCTCGTCGTCGCCGAAGACCAGCAGCCGGCCCAAGCCGGCGTTGAGAGGCAAAAGAGACCACAGCGCGCCCTCCTCCGCGGGCAGGCGAAGCTTGGTGAAGGGGGCGTTGGCCGACAACGCGTGCCTTTTGACCGCCAGGCCCTCGGCGGTCGGCCGGGCGATCGTCAGAAGCCACGCCGCCCAGGCCTTTTGTTGCCCGTCCAAGGCCTCCCGCCAAAACTGAACCGCCTCGGCGGCCAGCCTTTCCGACAAAATCTCGGTTCCCTCGCGGGCCAGCCGGCCGGCCTCGCGCGGCTTGAGGATCATGACCTGATCGGAGACGGCTTTTTCCAGCTCCGGCTGGCCCAAGCTCCCGGCCAACAGGCGCCCGCGCTCGTCGAAGACGGCCGCGCGGCCCAGATGGCCGCGAACGGCCAGCGACAGCGTGGGCGAGCGGTTTTCCGCCAGCTCCTTGACCAGCGTCGGCAGCCAGGTTTTCATCGCGCTTGCCTCCGTCAGACGGTCTCGACCTGCTGCAAAAGCGCGGCCTTGACAAAGCCGGCGATGTCGCCGTCCAACACGGCGTCGACGTTGCCGCTCTCGAAGCTGGTCCGGTGATCCTTGATCAGCCGATAGGGCTGGAGGGTGTAGGAACGGATCTGGCTGCCCCAGGCAATGTCTTTCTTGTTGTCGTGCATTTTCTTGATCTCGGCGGCCTTCTTGTCTTCCTCCAGCTGATGCAGGCGGGCCCGCAAAACTTTCATGGCCAGATCCTTGTTGCGGTGCTGGCTCTTTTCGTCCTGGCACTGGACCACAATGCCGGTGGGCAAATGGGTGATGCGCACCGCCGAGCTGGTCTTGTTGACGTGCTGGCCGCCCGACCCGCTGGCCCGGTAGGTGTCGATGCGCAGGTCCTTGTCATTGATCTCCACGACGATGTCGTCGTTGATTTCCGGGGTCACGAAAACGCTGGCGAAGGAAGTATGGCGGCGGCTCTGGGAGCCGAAGGGCGAAATCCGCACCAGGCGATGGATGCCGGCCTCCGTCCGCAAAAGGCCGTAGGCGTAGGGCCCCGAGACGGTCAAGGTGATGCGCTTGAGGCCGGCCTCGTCGCCGTCGAGCTTGTCGACGATCTGGACGGAAAACTTGTTGCGGTCGGCGTAGCGCAGATACATGCGCAGCAGCATCTGGGCCCAGTCCTGCGCATCGGTGCCGCCGGCGCCGGCGTGGATGTCGACGATGGCGTTGTTGACGTCGTTGGGGCCCGCCAAGGTGCGCTGGATCTCGTAGAGATCAAACTCCTCGGTGAGCGAGGCGAGCTGCCGGGCGATGTCGTCGAACTGGCTCTCGTCGTCTTCGGCCGTGGCCATCTCCAGCAGCAAAGTCAGATCTTCGCCTTCGGACTCGAGTCGACGCCAGGCGGCGAGCTTGGCGTCGAGACGCATGCGTTCCTGGCCCACGACCTGGGCCTGCTGCGGATCGTCCCAGTAGTCGGCGCGGCCCATGAGCTCGTTGAGCTCGTTCAAGCGGGCGGTCGTGGCCTCCAGGTCAAAGATGCCCCCGAAGCACGTCGAGGCGGTCGTTGATGAGCTTGATCTGGGGCTTCAAATCGGCCAGCATGGCGCAAACCTTTCACGGCGTTCCCTCGGCCCGCAAGACCGCAAGGCGCAAGAACGGCCGGGGAGCGAAAAAAAACGAGACGAGGGCCGGCGGACCGGACCGCGGCCCGAAAAAAGCCTGGCGTTCGTCGCCAAATCAGGCGGAAGGCGGGAAGACAGGCGTCGAGCGCTCCCTTTGCTTGGGAACGACGTAAATATATCGCATCGGGACCTCAGGTTCAAGCGGCGCCGCGAAATTTCAGCTTGGAGTCATGACGGCGGAGCCGACTCCGCGCTCGCGCCTTAGGGCGCCTGCCGCGAGCGTCGCCCAGGCCCCTGTCGACCCCGAACTCCTCGGACCAGGCGCCGGCCCGTTCGCGGGGATTGATCAAAATAGCAATAATTTATTAAATTAAATAACTAATATTTAATAAAAACAGTTTTAAAGACGAATGACGAACGTCAAGGCGTTGAGCCGCTCGAGTTCCGCCAAGCCTCCGTGGCGGCTCGGAAACGCCGCTCGTCGGAGTTCGGCGCGCCGGCGGACGGTCCGCCGGGTTTCTCCGACGGCTCGCCGGGGCTCGGCGCGCCGTCGGCCAGCGAGACGGCGGCAATGGAGGTCCAGAGCCATTCGCCTTCGCCGGCCAGCTCGCCGCGGCTCATGACGAAATAGGCGCCGGACTCGTCGAGGGCGATGGCCTCCAGGCGATCGTCGACGTACTGACGAATCAGGCTCAGACTCAAGGCGTCCTGCTCTTCGACGGTCATCTCCGGCTGGAGGCTCAGCCGGACTTCCAGGCGGTCGTCGACGTAGCCGAAGACGGCTTCGAGCGCCTCGACCTGGGGCGCTCCCCAGGCGCCTCGACGGAGAAATTCGGCCTGGAGGCCTCGAGTCAGATCATCGGCCGCTTGGGCCCAGGCGGCCTGATCTTCCTGGCGGAAATAGCGGGGGCCGTCCGAGCTCGGCGGGTTGGCGGGGATGACGTCATCTCGGCGGAGGCTGGACTCCGCGGCTGGGTTCGGCGGAGCGGCCACGTGGCCCGGCGAGCTGGCCAGCCCGTGGAAGCGGGTCGAAGGCGGCATGGGCGGACCCGCCGGCCGGCTTTCGGCCGCTTGAGAGCCGGCGGCGGGCTCTTGAGCCGCGGCGGAGGCGGACCAGGCCAGCGGCCACAGAAGCAGAAACGTCAGCGTTTTGGCCAGCATTTTTTCACTTTTTCGGCGAGGCGGCCGGGCTGCGACTTCGCCGTCTTCCGGTTTTTTTGGGACGGGCTTGTCGGCGAGCCGCGCCGCCGCCGAGCGCCCCGCCAGCTTCGCGAGGCGCCCCAGTCCGTTTTCAAGGCCCGCCTGCGGCCGGCCCGTCCGACCAGATCGGCGTCGCCGCGGACCGGCGAGAGCCTCCAACAGGCAACCAGCCGAGCCTGCCCGGCCGACGAGCGACTGAGCTCGCGGAAGGACGGACGGACGGACGGCGGACCGGTTCGGGCGGCTTGAACGGTCCCCGCGAGGCGCAAAGGCGAGGACGCCTCAGGCCTGCGCCCTCGCCTGGTCGGCCGGCCCTCCGAGCCGCCGCCAGGCCCGCCGGGACAGAAAGCTCGCCTCGACGTTGTCCTCCATCTCGGCGAACAAGGCGCAGGGCATGGCGAAGGAGACCAAAGTCCGGCCCAGAAGGCGGCGCAGAGCCAGCCGAGCCGAGATGTCGG
>JAISZC010000203.1 GCA_031269485.1 Deltaproteobacteria bacterium | reverse complement strand
AAAAATACGCCGTGAGTTCCACGGTGTCAGTCTGTGGAGAGGAAGGCTCTGGCCTTGCGGGCAGTCACAAGGTGAAACCGGCCTCTATGAAGCAGAAAGTCAGCACCAAATCAGATGGTCAGATTTGGACAGGTCTGACAGAACGGACGCTGTGAGGCCATGCTGCTGATTCCGGCCATCGACCTCAAGGACGGGCTGTGCGTCAGGCTTCTGCGGGGCCGCTTCGAGGACGCCACGGTCTACGGCCGCGATCCGGCGGCCATGGCCCGCCGCTGGGCCGACGCGGGCGCGGAATGGATCCATCTCGTCGATCTCGACGGCTCGCTGGGCTTCAGCGAGGCCAACCTCCAGGCCGTGGCGGCCGTCCGGGCCGCCACCGACCGCCGCCTCCAGCTGGGCGGCGGCCTCAAGTCCCTGGATGCCTTGGAGCGCTGGTTCGACCAAGGGCTCGACCGCCTCATCCTGGGCACGGCCGTGTGCGAAAATCCGGCCCTGGTGGAGGCGGCCGCGGGCCGCTGGCCGGGGCGCGTCGCCGCGGCCCTGGACGCTTCGGGCCGCCGGCTGCGGGTCTGGGGCTGGCAAAAGGACGGCGGGCTGGATCTGCTGGAGACGGCCGAGCGCCTTCCGGACTTGGGCGTCTCGCTGATCATCCACACCGACGTCGACCGCGACGGCGCCCAAGAGGGCCCCAACCTGGAGCTGGCCGCCGAGGTGGCCGAGGTCTCGGGGCTGCCGACCGTGGTCTCCGGGGGAATCTCGGGCCTCGAAGATCTCCGGGCCGTCCGGCTGCGGGCCGCCGCCCAGCCCCGGCTGACCGGCGTCATCTCCGGACGGGCCCTGTACGAAGGGACGCTGGATTTTCAGGCCGGAGCGGCCCTCCTGGCCCAAGCGCCCGACTCGCTTGCGCCGCGGTGACCGGACGGCCGTCTGCGACGGTCCGCCCAAACGCCTTGAACCGGCCAGCCGCCTCGGACGGGCTTGGGACGCCGACCAGCTCCGCCGCCTCGGCGGTCCGCCCGGCCGCCCCGTCGCCGCCCAAACCTGTGCCCGGCCGCCCCGTCGCCCCCAACCTGCTCCCGGCCGCCCCTGACCGGCCAGTTCAAACATGAACGACTCGACCCTTGAACTGCTGGAATTTGACGCCGTCCTGCAATGGCTGGCCGAAGAAGCCCATTCCGAGCCGGCGGCCGAGGCCGCCTTGGCCCTGCGGCCGGAGCTGTCCCCTGAGGAAGTCGACCGCGCCTGGGCCCGTCTGGCCGAGGCCCGCCGCATCCTCAGCCATTCCGAGTCCCCTGATTTTCGGGATCACTGGGATCTCTCGCCGCTGCTGGCCGCCCTGGCCCCGGAGGGCGCCCGTCTGGCCCCCGAGGAGCTGCTCCTGGTGGGCCGGGAAACCCGCGCCTCCCGCCAGGCCGCGGCCTTTTTCCGGCCCTGGGCGACGGAAGTCCCGCGGCTGGCGGCCCTGGCCGCGGACTTGGACGATTTTCCCGGCTTGACGGAAACCATCGAGCGCAGCCTGGGGCCCGAGGGCGAGGTGCTCGACGCGGCCAGCCCTCAGCTGGCCAAGTTGCGGCTGGAGCTGTCCGGCGCCCGCGCGGCGCTGACCGCCAAGCTCGGCGAGCTGATGCGCTCGGAAGAATTCCGCCCCGCGCTGATGGACGAGCTCGTCACCACCCGCAACGACCGCTTCGTGGTGCCCGTGCGGGCCTCGGCCGCCGGCCGCCGCCGCGGGCTGGTCCACGACTGGTCCAACAGCGGGGCCACGGCCTATCTCGAGCCGCTGGAGACGGTGGAGGACAACAACCGTCTGGCCCTCATCAAGCGCGAGGAAAAGCGGGAAATCGAACGGATCCTGGCCCGTCTTTCGGAGATGTGCCGCCAGGCGGCCGACAAGCTGCGTCCGGCCGGCGCGGCGCTCACCGCGCTCGATCTGCTCTTCGCTCAAGCCCGCCTGGCCCAGGCCTTCGGGGCCGCCGAGCCCGAACGCCTCCCCGCCGGCGGAGGCGTGCAGCTCCTCAACGCCCGCCACCCCATTCTCGACCGCCGCCTCAAGGCCGAAGGCCGCGCCATGATCCCGCTGAATCTGATCGTCGAGACCAGGCGGCCCATGGTCGTCGTCTCGGGCGTCAACACCGGCGGCAAGACCGTCGCCCTCAAAACCTTGGGGCTGGCCCTGGCGCTGGCCAAGGCGGGCCTGCCGGTCCCGGCCGGCGACGGCAGCCGCCTGGAGCTGCCCCACGACGTGCTGGCGGTCATCGGCGACGGCCAGGACCTGTCGGCGGATCTTTCGACCTTCTCCGGACACGTCAGGGCGGTGGGCGAGATTCTCCGCGCCGCCCGCCCCGGGACGATGATCCTGGTCGACGAGCTGGGCTCCGGCACCGACCCGGCCGAAGGGGCCGCCTTGGGACTGGCCGTCCTGGAGCGGCTGCGGGCCAGCGGGGCGCTGGTCATGGCCGCCACGCACTTCCACTTGATCAAAAGCTGGGCGGCGCTCGCCGAAGGCGTGGTCTCGGCGGCGGCCGCCTCGTCGTCGGAGGGCCAGCCGGTCTACGGCCTGCTCTACGGCTCGCCGGGCTTTTCCGGGGGCCTGCGAATGGCCAGACGCCTGGGGCTGCCGGCCGACTTGGTGGACCGCGCCGAAAGCTGGCTCGACGACGGCCAGCGACAGGCTCTGGAGCTTTTGCGCAAGCTCGACGAGGAACGCGGGGCTCTCCAACGGGAAAAAAATCTGCTGGCCGAAACTCGACGCCGACTCGAAAGCGAAGCCCTGGAGCGACGCGAGGCGGCCAAGCGGGAGAGCGAGGCCATCAACCGCCAGGCCCAGGAGCAGCAAGCCGAGATCCGCGCCGCCCTGATCCGCCACCGGCGAGAGTTCGAGCAAATCAAGGACGATCTCAAGCGCGAGCGGGCCGCCGGCCGAGTCGCCAACGTCATGGCCGCCGGCGTGGCCAAGGCCCGGCTGGACAAGGAGCTGCTCGCCAGCCGGCCGGCGCCGATCAATTTCGAGCCCGAGCCGCCTTTGACGCGGGCCGACGTGGGCCAGCCGGTCAGGCTCCGGCGGCTGGGACGCGAGGGCCTGGTGACGGCCTGCCAGCCCGACAAGGACGAATACTGGGTGGAAACCGGAACCTTGACCGTCAAGGCCCGCCTCGAGGAGCTCTGCCAGACGCGCGGCGGCCTCGGCCCGGAGGTCGTCTCGGTGACCGTCAGCCCGGCCGTCGACGGCGCCTTGTCTCTCAACCTTTTGGGGCGCACCGTCGACGAGGCCGAGGTGGCCATCGATCGGGAAATCGACCAGGCCATCCTGGGCGGCCGCAGCCGGCTGACCATCATCCACGGTCTGGGCACGGGCCGGCTCAAGCGCGGCGTCGTCAGCCACCTCAAAAAGCACCCCCGCGTCAAGAATTTTTTCAGCCCGGCCCAAAGGCTTGGCGGCGCCGGCGTGACCGAAGTGGAGCTCAACTGAATTTTGCTTGATTGGGCTCGTCTGAGCTTGACCGGGCGTCCGTCGCCGGACGCGGCCGCGAATCCCGGCGCTCCGTCGGCGGGCCGGGTCCGGCGCCTCGCCGGCTCAGGCCAGAGCCGCGGAAGGCCGCGGCTGTCCTTTCTTTTCCTCGCTTTTCCTCGGTTTTCCTCGCCTCTCGGCTCTGACGCGGCCCGCCTCGACCTTATGAAACTCGCGGCCTCTTGGCCCGATCTCGGCCGGAGGGAAAAAGCCCGGCCGATTCGGCCGACGACGCCAAGCCCTTGAAAGCCAGCCTGACGGCTGGCCGCGCCCCCGGCCAGCGGCGCGCTCAACGCCGCTCAAAGATGGCCGCCGGCCGAGCGAAGCCAGCCAAAAAAACCTCCACCCGAGCGAGCCTGAGGCGGCTTTTTTGGCCCCTGCTCCCCTCGCCCGAACTCCAGCGTCTGGCTCGCGCGGACGCCGAAGGCTCGAGAACGGAGCTCAGCCATAACCGACGCCCCCTGCTTCTTGCGCGTCGCTCGCCGATTTGGCCAGTTGCGGCCCTGGCCGTTCCGCGTTAAAATTGTGCCAGTCGCCATGTTGCAATTTTTCCAGACGTGGCTCGAGTCCAAATCTTTTGGCCCGACAATCGACCAGACCTCAGGCCACAGATAAAAACGCGGACGCTCCGCCGGAAGCGACTGGCGCCGAACCCCAAAAATTATCGGAACGCCCGGTCAGGTTCGCCCGCTAAGCCTCCCTCCTCCCTGCCCGCGCCAGCGAAGGCCAAATCCAGCCAAGAATTGGCCCCTGGCCGACCCGCCGCCCCTGTTGCCCGCATCATCTGAAAAGGTAAAAGATGCAGCGTCATATTTGTATCTCGGCATAGCATTTTGGAAAATCTTTTTGCCTAAATACTAGCTATGAATTATTTTAGGATATCTTAATTTATTTAATTGGATATATATTACTAAATATAATTATAATTGGATATAATATCTGATAATTAAGTTAAATTTAAAATTTAGCGATAAATATAGTTGAAATAGACTGTTTTATATATAATATTATCATATCAAATCTTTAAGTCAAGACGACTCTTTTTTGCTTTTATTATCTATGCGCAAAAAAAATACCAAATCCATTAATTCTTATGAAAAAGTTAATAGAATTCTTGCTACTCTCTACCAAATAAATTATTCAGAAGTTTAATATTATTTTAATTTTTCTTTTATTAATACTATATTACACGCATATTTCTTATTAATTTTACTATTAAACTGCTCTTTTACTGGCTATAGTTATGATGGATCAGCTTTTAGAAATTGGACTGGCTGTATGGGATGGTTTCGTGGCTATTGTCTTAAATATACGCGATATAGATATTTTTATTATATAATTAAAAGATATTAAGATTAAAGATAAGAAGGCCTTTCGCCGCGCGGACAAGGCCCGTCCTCGGCCCCGCCGAGCGCCGCGGCCCGAAGGCCGCTTTGGCGGCGACGCCGGGCCGTCTGGTTTCGGCTGACCGGACCCTCCGTTCGCCGCCCTGGTCCGCTCGGAGCTCCCGAAGGCCTTCTCCCGCCAAACGTTTCTCGGCGATTTCGGCCGCTTTCGGCGGGCGCAATCGTCGATTGAGTCTTGACTAAAGTCGGTCCGCGCATTATATTATTTCAAATATGCGCCGCGCTCCGCCCTGGAGACGCGGGACGTTTTTCTTGGCGGCCGAGCTGGCCGCCGTCGTTGACCCGCGAAGGCTCGAGCGCCCCAGGCGCCCGCTGAAACGGAACCAGTCCGCGTCCTGTCGTTTAAGGCGCCCGGCCGCCGACAGGACGTCGAGCTCGACCAAAAGCTCCCGCGCCGCGGGCCGGGTCCCCCCCTTTTGACGGCCGAAAAGGGCCGCTCACGCCGTCGCTGCAGTTGGAGGAACATTGTCCCGCGAGGATCTCATCAAATTGGAAGGCCGCGTGACCAAAACGCTCGGCGACGGCCATATGGAAGTCGAAACGACGGATGGCGTCAAAATCCGGGCCATGCTCTCCGGTCGGCTCAAGCGCTTCAAAATCCGCGTCCTGATGGGCGATCGCGTGGAAGTGGGCGTCTCCCCTTACGATCCGACCCACGGAGTCATAACTTATCGCCTCAAGTAAGCGGGCCAGGCGAGCCGGGTCAGGCGAGCCGGCCCCGCCGCGTCGGCCGAAACGGCCGGCCGCTCTGGCCGGCCCGGGAGACGCCGGCCGCCCTCCGCCGGTCCGAGGCAGGTTGAGGCGCCAGCCTTTGTTCGGCGCGGCCGAGCTCCAGGGGCCTGAAAAAGGCTTTTATTTTTTAAGAAAGCTTTCTTTTTTTTTGTCTGCATTGCGCCGTCTCAGACCGCGGCCGGCCGCCCGAAGCGGTACTGCAATCAGGGAGTGCCAACTTGAACAATCTTTCTCGGGCCCTGCTCATTTGGGTCACCGCCGCAATTGTTCTGCTGGGCTTGTATAATTATTTCAAGCCTAACGACAACCAAACCCGCAAAAATTATTCAGAAATATGGAAAGCCGTCAAAGACGGCGAAGTCAATGAGGCGTTAATTGGCATCAACGAAATAACTATACTGCTGAAAGGTTCGTCCACGAAGTGGACGGCCTACATGCCTTACAACGACGCCGAGCTCCTGCCCCTGCTCCGGGCCAACAACGTGACCATCACCATGGCCCCGCCACCGTCCGGCTACTGGTATTCCTTCCTCGGCGGCGTCGTGCAGATCATTTTGCTGGTGGCCATCTGGGTTTTCTTCATGAGGCAGATGCAAGGCGGCGGCAAGGTCATGAACTTCGCCAAAAGCCGGCCGAAAACCCTCTCCGAGGATCAAAAGAAGGTGACGTTCGAGGACGTCGCCGGCATCGAGGAAGCCAAAAACGAGCTCGAAGAGATCATCGAGTTTCTCCGGGAGCCCAACAAGTTCATCAAGCTCGGCGGCCGAATCCCCAAAGGCGTCTTGCTCTCCGGGGCCCCGGGCACGGGCAAGACGTTGCTGGCCCGGGCCATCGCCGGCGAGGCCGGAGTGCCCTTCTTTTCCATCAGCGGCTCCGACTTCGTGGAAATGTTCGTGGGCGTGGGCGCTTCCCGGGTTAGGGACCTCTTCGGCCAGGCCAAGAAGAGCTCGCCGTGCATCCTTTTCATCGACGAGATCGACGCCGTGGGACGCCAGCGCGGCACCGGCGTGGGCGGCGGCCATGACGAGCGCGAGCAGACCCTCAATCAGCTTTTGGTGGAGATGGACGGCTTCGAGCCCAACGAGGCCCTAATTGTCATCGCCGCCACCAACCGCGCCGACGTGCTCGACCCGGCCCTGCTGCGGCCGGGCCGCTTCGACCGCCAGGTGGTGGTGCCGGTCCCCGACGTCAAAGGCCGCGAGCAGATTTTGGGCGTCCACAGCAAAAAGGTCCCCTTGGCCCCTGGCGTCAATCTCGAGCTGGTGGCTCGAGGCACCCCGGGCTTTTCCGGCGCCGACTTGGAGAACCTCATCAACGAGGCGGCCCTCATGGCCGCCCGCCGCAACAAGGAGACCGTCGGCGGCGACGAGCTGGAGACCGCCCGCGACAAGATCATGATGGGCGTCGAGCGGCGCAGCATGATCATGAGCCCCGAGCAGAAGCAGACCATCGCCTGGCATGAGGCCGGGCACGCCTTGGCGGCGCTGCTGACGCCGGGCACCGATCCCATCCACAAGGTCTCCATCATCCCGCGAGGCTACGCTCTGGGCGTCACGCAGTATTTGCCCACGGAGGACAAGCACACCTACAGCCGCGACTTTTTCGTCGCCCGCCTGGTGGTGCTCATGGGCGGCCGCGTGGCCGAGGAGCTGGCCCTGGGCCAGATGACCACCGGCGCCTCCAACGATTTGGAGCGGGCCTCGGCGCTGGCCCGCAACATGGTCACCCGCTACGGCATGAGCGAGCTCCTCGGACCGCTGACTTACGGACGGCAGGACGATCAGATTTTCTTGGGCCGCGAAATCGCCATCCACCACGACTACTCGGAGGCCACCGCCCAGCAGATCGACGCGGAGGTCCGGCGGCTGGCGACGGAGGCCTACGAGACCTCCAAAAAGCTCATAGGCACCCACCTCGACACCCTCAAAGCGCTGAGCGATCTGCTGGTGGAAAAAGAAACCGTGTCCGCCGACGAAGTCATCGAGGTGTGCCGCTCGGCCATCTTGGCCGAGGGGCTGGAGCCGCCCCTGCCTGGCTCGACGGTCAAATTTTCCGAGACGCCGCCGACCGCGCCCGGCCCCGAGCCGGCGCCGGCCCCGTGAGGCCGGGCGTCGGCGTCCGACTTTTTCTCCCGCCTCCGGCCTTTTCGGACAGCCGCGCCTGAGATTCGCGACCGACCTTAGCCGTCGGGCCGCCCGCGGCGGCCCGCAGCCCAGAGGCCTTATGACTACGCCACAACCCCACAGCGCCCAGAGCCTCGAATGGACCGTCGGCGGCCGCACGTTCCGGCTGGACTTTTCCAAGCCTTTGGTCATGGGCATCATCAACGTCACGCCCGACTCCTTTTCGGACGGGGGACGGCATCTGCTCCCCCAGGACGCCGTCGCCCAGGCGCGGCGGCACTTGGCCGAAGGCGCCGACATCCTGGACATCGGGGCCGAGACCACCCGGCCCGGCTCCGACCCGGTGCCGGCCGACGAGGAATGGCGCCGTCTGGCCCCGGTGCTGGCCGGTTTGGCGAGCCTGCCGCCGACGCCCGTCTCGGTGGACACCTACAAGGCCGAGGTGGCCGACCGGGCCTTGACCGCCGGCGCGTCGATGATCAACGACGTTTACGCCGGCCGTCAGGATCCGGAAATCCTCCGAGTCGTCGCCAGGCGCGGGGCGCCCATCGTGCTGATGCATATGAAGGGCGAGCCCAAGACCATGCAGGACGACCCCGTCTACGACGACGTGGTGGCCGAAGTCCGGGAATTTCTCCTGGAACGCGCCGAGGCGGCCATGGCCGCCGGCGTCCCCAAGGAGCGCATCATCCTCGATCCGGGGCTGGGCTTCGGCAAGACCGCCGTCCATAACCTGACGCTGCTCAAACGCTTCGACGAGGTCATCCCGGCCGGCTTCCATTCCCTGATGGCCTTGTCGCGCAAGGGTTTCCTGGGCCGCATCCTCAATGTCTCCGTTCCGAGCCAACGGGATCTGGCCACGGCCGCGGCCAACGCCCTGGCGGTGCTCAAAGGCGCCGAGATCATCCGGGTCCACAACGTGGCCCCGAGCCTGGAGGCCTCCAGAGTGGCCTTCGCGGCCAGGCGAGAAGCCATCTAAGCCTTTCCGCGGGCCGCCGCGCGGCCTCTCCCGCCTCCGGCGCCGTCCCGGAGGCCATACTCCGGGCCGAGGACCGCCCCCACGGCTCAAAGCTAGGCCGACGACCCGATGCTTCCCCGAATCAACATAATGGACTCCATCGCGTCCATGCGGCCGGAGGACTGGGCCGACATCGCCCTGGTGGCCCTGATCATCTACTACGTCATCCGGCTGGTCAAAGGGACCCGCAGCGAACAGGTCCTGCTGGGCCTGGGGCTGCTGCTGGGCGCCTCGATCCTCTCGGCGAAGTTCCAGCTGCTGACTTTGAGCTATCTTTTGTCGTCGGTGATGTCCAACATTTTCCTGGTGCTGGTGGTCCTGTTTTCCACCGACATCAGGCGGGGCTTGGCCCGGGCCGGGCGCTTCACCTTCTCGAAGGTCAATTCGGCGGCCCTGGAGGCCGTCAACGAGGTGGTCAGGGCGGCCTTCTTCATGGCCGAAAAACGCGTCGGCGCGCTGATCGCCTTCGAGCTCCAGGTGAGCTTGGGCGAATACATCGAAAACGGCGCCGTCATCGCGGCGACGGTCTCCGATCGGCTGTTGCTGGCCATTTTCAACACCAGCGCGCCTCTGCACGACGGGGCGGTCATCATCCGCGACGGCCGCTTGGCCGCGGCCGGCTGCTTTCTGCCGCTTTTGCCCTCCGAGGACAACGTCAGCCGCTTCTTCGGCACCCGCCACCGGGCGGCCATCGGCCTGTCGCGGGAATCCGACGCCCTCATCGTGGTGGTCTCCGAGGAACGGGGCTTGGTCTCGCTGGTGCGCGACGGCGAGGTGGAGGTCATGATGGGCGCGGCCAGTCTCCGCGACAAGCTGCTGACTCACATGAACCTCAATAAGGGCAAGAAGAGCAAGTCAGGCAAGTCAGGCAAGTGAGACGCCCCTGAACCGCGCGGCCGGCCCTTTCGTCAGGCCGCAGGCCGGCCGTCTCGCGGAGCGCCAACCTTTACGTCAGGCCGGCGGCCTCGCGGTCAGGCGACCACGGGGCCGCGCGCCCGCCTGACCGCCGCGCCCTTTTCTCCGCGCACTTTTTTTTCTAAACGAGATCCGCAGGCGGCTTGAGCCCAATGACCAAATTCCTCCGCACCAAGCTTCCCATCTTCGCGCTGTCGCTGTTGCTGTCCTTCTGCTTTTGGCTCAACGTCTCGGGCCAGGACACCAGCGTCCACGACATCGAGGCGGCCTTGGTTCCGGTAAACGAGCCCAAGGTCCGGCTCGCGCTGGACGACATCCCGGAGACGGTGACCGTCAGAATCACGGCCAACACGGCCCAGTTCAGGCTCATCGAAAACCGCCGGCACGTCGTGCGGCTCGACGTCTCCGAAGCCGTCGCCGGCTCCAACACCATACCCTTGGACGGCGACAAGATCGTTCCCCCGCTGCCGCGAGGCGCCTCCGCGAAGCTGGTGCCCGAAGCGATTTCCTTTGAGGCCTACGGCTACGCCACCGTCGAGCTGCCCGTCCGAGTCCCCTACCAAGGCCTGCTGCGCGAGTACCTGCAGGCCTCCGGCCAGACCGTCCTGGAGGTCACGCCGGCCACGGCCCTGGTCTCCGGCCCGACCAACCGCCTCGAAAACCTCATGGAGCTGACCACCAAAGCCGTCGATCTGCGCTCCTTCGCCAACCCCGAGACGACTCTGACCATCCCGCCCCAGCTGACGGGGCCGGCGCGCGAGCTGACCGTCTCGCCGACCGAATTCAAGGTTCGGGCCTTGGCGACGGTCAAGCGCAAGCCGGCCGTTTTCAGAGTCCCGGTCCGCCTCAAGGGCGCCAGGCCTGACATTCCGGCGACCCTAAGCCCCGAGGCCGTGACGGTTTCGGTCTCCTGGCCGCTGAACGTCCCTGACCCGCCGGAAGGCTCCGACGGCGGCCTGAAGGCCGTGGCGGACGTCGATCTGGGGACTTTGGAACGGCGCCGCAACGTGCGGGTCGTCATCGAGGTCGAGACGCCCGTCGGCGTCGAGCTGCTGAGCGTCAGACCGGCCAGCGTCACGGCCAACTGGCGACAGCCCCCCGAGTCCGCGACGCAGCCTCCGACGCAGCCCGCGCCGCCGCAAACGCCGCCCTCCGAGTCCGAGCCGCAACGGACGCCGACCGCCGAGCCCAAACCGGCGCCGCCGGCCGGCGCCGAGCCGCCGGAGGCCTCATGAGCCCCTCGAACGCAGCCAAGTCTCCCGCCGCCCGCGGCGCCTCCAACGGCGCCCGTCGGCTGTTCGGCACCGACGGCATCCGGGGCGTGGTCAACCGCGCCCCCATGACGGCCGAGGCGGCCCTGACCCTCGGCCGGGCCCTGACGCACCTGTTGCGAACCGACAAGAACCTCGGACGCCGCGCCAAGGTGGTGGTGGGCCAAGACACGCGCTTGTCTGGCGACATGCTTTCCTGCGCCGTGGCCGCGGGCGTGATGAGCCAAGGCGGCGACGCCTTTTTGGCCGACGTGCTGCCAACGCCGGGGCTCGCCAACCTCACGGCCAGCACCCGAGCCGACGCCGGGCTGGTCATCTCCGCCTCCCACAATCCCTACCAGGACAACGGCCTAAAAATCTTCGATGGCCAGGGCTACAAGCTCCCCGACGAGACCGAGGCCCGCCTCGAAACCATGATGGCCGACCGCGAGCAGCTTGACCGGCGCCGCTGCAGACCCGACGGCGTGGGGCGCATCTGCCGCATCCACGACGCCGTGGGCCGCTACGTGGTGGCCCTCAAGTCCACCTTTCCCAAGAGCCTGAGCTTGGAAGGCGTCAAGATCGTGCTGGACTGCGCCAACGGGGCGGCCTGGAAATCCGCCCCGGCCGTCTTCGAGGAGCTCGGCGCCCAGGTCCATTTGGTGGGCGTCTCGCCCGACGGCTTCAACATCAATCAGGGCCTGGGCTCGCTCCATCCGGAGGTCTGCGCCGAAAAGGTCCTCGAGCTCCAGGCCGATCTGGGCGTGGCCCTCGACGGCGACGCCGACCGGGCCATTTTCATCGACCACCGCGGCCAGACGGTCGACGGCGATCAAATCATGTTTCTGTGCGCCGTCCACCTCAAGCGGCAAAAGCTGTTGGCCAAAAACGCCGTGGCCGCCACCGTCATGAGCAACCTAGGTCTGGAGACGGCCTTGGAAAGGGAGGGCATCCGCCTTTTGCGCACCAACGTCGGCGACCGCTACGTCGCCGAGCGCCTCAGGCGCGACGGGCTCAATTTCGGGGGCGAAAAGTCCGGACACCTGATTTTTCTCGACCACGCCACCACCGGCGACGGGGGCCTGGCCGCCCTGCAGACCTTGTCGGTCATGAAGACCACCGGCCGGCCGCTGCGAGAGCTGGCCTCCCTGATGACCCTTTTTCCCCAAGTGCTGCTCAACGTCCCGGCCGCCCGGCCGGCCGAGGCCGGCTCCCACCCCGAAATCCTCAAAATGGTCAAGGACGTCAAGGACCGGCTGGGCCGCCGCGGCCGGGTGCTGCTGAGACCCTCGGGCACCGAGCCGGTGGTCCGGGTCATGCTCGAAGGCGAGGACGAGGGCTTGATCAACTCCTTGGCCAAGGAATGCGCCCAATTGACGGCCAGGCTGCTGAACTGAGCCGCCGACCCGAAACCGAGCGGCGCCTCGTCATCGCCCGCTTTTTTTGACTCTTTCTCCCGCCACCCCAGAATCCACGAAAAATTCACAGCCCCTTCAACGGCTCTCCGTCAAGGCTTGACCTCGGCGCCGTAGCCTGGCTCGAAAGAGAGGGCGCGCCGCTCGGGCGTCCGGAAAGGGCTGAAAAATGAGCGATCTTCTTTCGTTTCTGGGCATGCTGATCATGGGCGCCATGCTGGCGGGCCTGATTTTGACCTGCGTTTTTCTTTGGCGGCGGATCCGCGGGCAAGAAGCCGCCCGCGGACCAAGCCTCAAGGTCCTGGAGGCGGGCCTGACGGGGCGGTTCGTCATCGTGGCCGTCTTGACCTTGCTGACGCTTGTTCCGCTAAATTTTCTGGACAATTTGGTCAAAGAGCGCTCCTGGCGGCAGTCTTCCGTCGTCCAGGAGCTGGCCAACGACTGGGGGCAGCCGCAGACGGCGGCCGGCCCCTTCCTGGCGGTGCCTTTCACGATCAGCTATCTGAAAACCGAAAAAACGCCCGTCATCATTGAGCGTCAAATCGAGCGGCCGACCGAAGGGCCGAGCCTGGCCGACAGCCCGCCGAGCCGCCCGGACTCGTCCGAGGGCCGCGAGGCGACCGAAGCGGCCGGCCCGCGCCGGCAGACGGCCCGCGAGACCGCGGCCGCTCAAGAAACGACCGAGGAAACGGCCCAAGAGTTCAGGTACGTCACCCGAGAAGTTTCCGAAACCCTGGTCGCGGCCCTGACCCCCAAGACCCTCAACATCGACGGGCGGCTGGACCCGGAAACCAGGCGAAGAGGCATCTTCAGCGCCCTGGTCTACTCGGCCAAGCTCCAATTCTCCGGCACGTTCGAAATCCCCGACCTCAAAAGCCTCGACGCCCGCCTGACGAAGGTCCATTGGAACGAGGTCAAGCTGATCGTGGCGCTGAGCAACACCAAGGCCCTGCGCCGGGCCGGCCGGCTCGTCTTCGCCGGCCGGGAGCATCTCTTCGCGCCCGGCTCGCGGGATCTTCGGCTGGCCTCCAGCGGCTTTTCGGCCGACTTGGATCTGTCGGACGTCGAGGGGCCTTTGGATTTCTCCTTTGAGATCGAGGCGGCCGGCTCCAAAAGCTTGCTGCTGGCGCCGCTGGCCGACGAAAACGCGCTGACGCTCGCCTCCAGCTGGCCCCACCCCAGCTTCACGGGCGACGGCCTGCCCATCCGCCGCGAGGTGAGCGAACTAGGCTTTTCGGCCGTCTGGGAGGTCCCGGCCCTGGTGCGCAACTACCGCAGCCTCGAGCTGGCCTCGACGCTGGCCGCGTCCGCCGGCGGCCGCGAAGCCGTCTCCCCCTACGAGGAATACCTCGTGGGGGTCACGCTGCTGACGCCAGTGGACCATTACTCGCTTTCGAAGCGGGCCGTCAAGTACGCGATTCTTTTCGTGGCCCTGACGTTTTTGAGCATGCTCGCCTTGGAGATGAAGCTGATCCGGCGCGGCGGCCGACGGCTCCACCCCGTCCAGCACGGCGTGTCGGCCCTGGCCTTGGCGATGTTCTACCTGGTGCTTTTGTCGCTCTCGGAGCATCTGGGCTTTTCGGCGGCCTACCTGACGGCCTCGATCCTCATCGTCTCGCTGATCGGCGCCTACACCCTGGCGGCCACCCGAGCGCTCTGCCACGCCATCGCGACGGCCGTCTCGCTGACCTTGCTTTACTTGGCCCTTTATCTGATGCTGATTCAGGAGGACTACGCCCTGCTGTCGGGCACGATCCTCATGGTCGCCGCCCTGATCGCCCTGATGGCCTCCACCAGCAAGCTTCCCGCGACGAAGCCGCCCAAGGGCTCGTCGGGGCCGCCGCCGCCGGAGGGAAAAGCGCCGCAGGGACCGTTGACGGACGGACCTTCGTCGGGGGGCAAGCCGGCGGAGGCCGCCGCGTCGGAGGCGCCCTGGCCCGCCGGCCAACACGGCGCCGACGCGTCTCAAAACTGTCCGGCGGCCACGACGCGGACCGAAAAACCGACGCCAACCTCGCCGCCGGAGGCGATTAGGCTTGACATCCTCCCCGACTGAAGTCAGAGGCTCCCTCGGCTTAAGTTCTCGAAGCCAAGTTCGCCGGCCGGCGCCCTGAGCCCGGCCGGCCTGAGCCCCTCATTTGCCCTCAAGCCGACCGGCAGGTCCGCCGGAGCTGGCCTGTCCGGCTCGGCCGAGCCTTCTTTTGCAGGCGGGCGCCGCCCTTGACGACGCTCGTCAGCCCTTGCGTTCGCCAAACCGGCCAAGCCTGCGCTCTGAACGCCCAGGCGCCGGAGGTCGATCCGGCAATATTCGCGCTAAAATTATAAAAATATATTGAACGCTCGGGAAATATTAAAAATGATATATCGCTTTTAATATATGGAAATGATATAAATTTAATAAATTAAACTGTCAGTCGCAGTCTAAAATCGTGAAATTTGCCTAATATTGATATTTATTTATAATAAATACCTAAAATAGCAAAATAAAAAAATTAGATAGCAAGAAAAAAAAATTATTAAATAATGACGAATTATGCAAAAAAAACTAGTTCAATGGCAGCTGATCAAGCCAATTAGCGGATTAAAAATGCGCTAGATCGTATTTTACAGCAAACACTCAATATAGATGCATAAAATTACTAATTTTAACGCTAAACTATCTCTATTCCGAAATATCGAAATAAAAAAATGTGATGACAGCTTTCGGTTTTCTATAGCCAAATAATTTATTATATATGAAACAAATAATCGTATCAAATTGTCAAATACTATAAAATCGCATACTATATCTTCTTTAAATATAGTTTCACCGAATAAAATTACTATTGTTTAAAATTAAATTAACTTCTTTTCTGAGTTGTTTTTTAAATCTTAATAACGTAAATTGAACACAAGTACCATTTAGATTATAATTAGTCTTTAATATAATTTTTTTGTCAATAAACATTTATTTTTCATTCTTTAATTGTACTCTAATCGCTTAATTAATATAATATTGAAATATGACTAATTATATCATTATACGGATCATTTACCAAATAATCATATATTTATAGACTAAAACTATATAAAAGATAGCTATAAATCATCTAAATCAATCTTACTGGTTAAGTATCTATTTAATAATCCGAATCAAGATCATTAAAAGCACCTTTTTATACATATCCAGAATATTAGGCGATAGTTTCATAGATGGCATTATTGAGTTACTGGAGCCATATTACATCAGATAAAAGGCTTATCAAGTAAAAATTAACTTCAAAAAAATATTTTTTCTAATCGAGATATATTAGCATGAAAATTACTAAAAAGCGTTGGCACGGAAATTTATGGTGACCTATTGGCATGTAAATTGCGTAACCGCTCTAATGAAGGCCATTTTTGAAAAAATGAGATATAATTAAACGAGCAGGCATTGTCAATCTGGCCTATTTCGACCTGGGCGGTTTTCGAGGCTGATGGAGGCCAGGCTCAGGCCATTGCCGACCGGTGATTGGACCTTTTTTTCCGTGATTACAAAGACTTAGGTTGCCAGTCGAGAACAATAGTCCAGAGGGGGCATTTCATAGGATTTATTCTGCCATTCCGGGTAGATGGGCCCTTTTGCAGGAGCGACTAATTATATAAATTAATGTCGTCTGTAATATTGCCGCTACTGCAGCAAAAGTATCCACATGCCCATATATATCGTTCACAATGCTGTTTTGGGGTCAGGCGCCAGGCCATCGCCAGATGATTTTCCAGCACGTCAGAGCCGACGCCTCTCTCTCGTCGTCAGGCGACTCGCCGTCCGTCAGATGCGCCCACGAGACAAGCAAGGGCGTCGCTTCCCTCCAAGAACCTAAGTCGCCGGGGGCATCAAGTCTTTTTCACCTCGTATTGTCCGTCGTCCGACTCGACCAAAATCCAATTGCGGGCTTCCTCAAAGCAAATCAGGATGTTGGTTCGCCCTATGATCGCCAGGGCCGTCTTCCAGATCCGCGATCCCGCCCCTTGGAACTTTTTGGCGTATTTTTTTTCCTCAATCTGCGCCAAGGCCTTGGCGGCCAAATTCTCCAACCCCTTTTTTATCCGTTCGTTTTTGCCGGCCGCGTCCTCCGGAAAGGGCTCAAAATCCTGCAACCGGCCGAGCTTAATCTCGACGATGAAGTCGTCCCCCGTCGCCGCCCGCAGATGCGCGTCGAATCGCCCGTCGCCCGCC
>JAISZC010000115.1 GCA_031269485.1 Deltaproteobacteria bacterium | reverse complement strand
ACTCCCGGACGGCCAGGCGGCCTCCGCCCAGGCGAGGGTAAAGGCGCTGCTGGACCACCAGCCGCAGGCTCGAGACGAGCGCCGCGGCCTGGGCGGCCCGCTCGCCCGGCTCGAACAGGCTCGTCAGACGCCCAGGGACGGCCGAGACGCTGCGGGCGTGGGCGGTGGCGTAGACGGCCACGCCGATCTCGGCGGCTTCCAGCAAGCCCCGGACGGTCTCGCGATCGCGGGCCTCCCCGATGAGGGCCACGTCCGCCGCCCGGCGGGCGAGGTTGCGGACGGCGGCGGCGAAGCTGGGCACGTGGCGCGGGACTTCGGACTGCTCCACCGGCCCCGAGCGTCCGGGGAGCCCGACGAGGTCGAACTCCACCGGGGCCTCGTAGGTGGCCAAATGCCGCCCGCCGCCTTCGGCGAGCTTTCTGAGAACCGCCGCCAGCAGGGTGCTCTTGCCGCTGCCCATGACCCCGGCGACCAGCACCAGGCCGTTGTCGGGGAAAAAGGCCTCGACGAGCTCCTTTTCCAGCTCGAGGCTCTCCAGGACGGGCGGCGCGTCCGGCAAGGCCCTGAAGACCACCGACAGGCCGGTCGACGGCCCGGCGGCCACGGCGGCGGCGTTGCCGCGAAAACGCCGGCGACCCCGGCGGCCCCAGGCCAGCTCGCACCCGAAGTCCAGCTCCAGGCCGTTGGCCACCACGGCCCAAGCCGCGTCGTTGCGGGTGAGGCGGTTGAGGGTCAACGCCAGCTCCTGGTTCGAGACCTTGCGGGTGCCGACCGGCCGCCAGAGTCCGGCCACCCGCATCCAGGGGCGATCGCCGCCGGTGAGCGTCAGATCCGACATGCCCTGCATGCGGCCCCACAGCATCAGCCGCAGCAGCTCTTCCATGCTCCAATCGTCGGCGCCGTCGAACCGCAGGCCGTCGGCGAGGCCCGGCTCGTCGCGGCCGCGGAGCTCGGCCCTGGGCCCGGGCGTCTCCGCCGGGTCGCCGGCGGAGCGGCTGGGGGCGGCGGCGGGCCAGCCGGAGACGCCGCCGGCGGACAAGACGGCGCCAAAATCAGCGCCGCCCGAGGCCGGCTCGCCGGACGTCCGGCCCCCGCCGGAGGCGAGCGCCTCGAGGCCCTTTAAGCCTTGGAAGCTTTCGAAGCCTTCGAGTCCTTGGAAGCCTTCGAAGCCTGGCGGGCAGGGGACGGCCTCGACGCCAGGCGGACTATTTGGGGGGCTGGCCGCGGCGGTCGCGGCGGTCGCCGCGGTCGCCACGGTCGCCGCAGACGCCGCAGACGCCGCAGACGCCGCAAGCGGCGCCGAAGCGCCCGCCGCCCAGACCGAAGGACGGCTCAAGACCAGCGTGTCGTCCAAACCCTTGAGGGGCGCCTTCGTCGGCGGGTTCGCCACGGCCGTCATCGAAGGCGTCGCCGAGGCCGTCCTCGAGGCCGCGTCGAGAGCCCTCGGCCGTTCGGCCGGGTCCCCCGCTTGGTTCAGCTGCTGATGGTCCGGCTGTCCCGGTTGGCTTGCCCGGCTCGCCTGGGCCGTCGGCGACGGCTGGATCAGGCGCTTCGGCCGGGGGCCCAAGGCCGGCGAGGCTGAGGGCGTCGCCCGAACCGGCCCGGTCGAGACCGGCCGCGTCCGTCGGACGACCAAGTCCGTCTGGTCCGGCGGAACTGCTTGTCGAGTCGGCTCAACCGCCGGTCCAGGCTGACCCGGCTGGCCCGGGCGTCCTGGCTGACCCGGCGGCGCCGTCCGAGGCGGCGCCAAGGCCTCGCCCAAAAACTCCCGCTTGGCCGGACCGCCCCTCCCCGGCCGCTCCGCGGACCCGGGCCGGAGACCGTCCCGCCCGCCCCGGGGCGTCTCTTTGGTTGTCGTCAAAACGTCGCCCTTGTCCGGGCGCGCGCATTTCGCCATGCCGTCCTCCCTGGAGCCTCGCCTTTCGACGCTTGGCCCGCTGGTCCCGCTTCGTCGCTCCCGACGCCGCGGTCCCGATTCGTCGCCTTGGATTCATTCGCCTCGAGGCCGCGGTCAAGATCCGGCCCCGAGCGGAGCTCCGGGCCGCGCCGCGGCTCGACAAGACCCGCCCGGCTCACGGGCGGCGCTTATTCGGCCGCGCGCCCGGCCGCCGTCCCGCCTCGGGCGGCTCGGACGGCTCGAC
The DNA here is from genome assembly GCA_031269485.1 of Deltaproteobacteria bacterium. GTDB lineage: Bacteria > Desulfobacterota > Desulfarculia > Adiutricales > Adiutricaceae > JAISZC01. The sequence continues at coordinate 1,493 of JAISZC010000115.1, read as the reverse complement.
GAAGCGTCCCTCTTCGAGCAGCCGATAGAGGGTTTTGTCAAAAACGATCTCCTTGGTCCGCACCTCCAGCCCGGTCGTCCAAGTGCCCACCTCGGCCCCCTGGGCCAGCCGCTCGCGAACCAGCCGCCCGAACCTCGCCATGCCGGTCAAATCCCTCGCCAGCCTGGCGACGTTGGCCGCAAACAGCCCCTCGGCCTGAGCCGCGCCAAGCCGCCAGCCCTCGTCGACCCAGCGGCGCCAGGCGGCGGCCTCCCGGCCGTCGCCCGGCCGCAAGCCGGGATGAATCGCCTCGGGGCCCGGCGGCGAGGCCAGCAGGTAGCTCCGCCAGCAGGGCGGCGAAGAGGTCAAATAAGCCCCCTGAATCAGGCTGAAGCCGCCGCTTTGGGCGCCGGCCTCGGCCGGGCTCAGGAGCCGATAGGCCTCTCCGGAGGCCGAGGCCGCGGGCGGAACCACAAAAAGCTCGCCGCGGGTCTCCAAAAAGGGCCGGAAGTCGAACAGGACGTCGAGGTCGGCGGCGCGGGGCCTGACGACCTCCGCCAAGATCCGGGCGTAGCGCCAGCGGGCCCCGGCCTGGACCGCCGCGGCCAGAGCCGTCTCCCGCTGGATCCGGGCTCGCAGGCCGGCGGCCGCCGCCGACTCGGGCGCGGCGGCGCCGCCGGAGCGCAGGGCCCGCAGCCGGGCCAGCTCCGGCGGGACGGCGACGGCTTGGGGGCCGGCGGGGGCGGGCCGGGCCGGACGGGCGGCCTGGCCCGCCTGGACGGCTTGGACGGTTTGGACGGCCTCGGCCGCTTGGACGCCTTGGAAGCCTTGAACGCCGTGAACGCCGTGGACGCCGTGGACGGCTTCGGCGGCTTGGGCCGCCTGGCTGACCTGGACGCCTTGGCTCCGCGCCGAGCCGGCGGCCCAAGCGGCTCGCCCGGACGCCCAAAACCCCAAGCCGGCCGCCAACAGGCACATCCAGCCGACCTGCGCCAAGCCTTTGGGTCGCCGGGCGGCGGCCGTCGGCCCGGCCGGCGCGGGCCGTCGCGCGGCGCCCGCCAGCGGTCCGCGAAGGCCGTCGCCTGACTTTTTCGCGCGGCCGGTCATGGGCGGACCTTTCCGCCCCGCAGGCTCAAGACGCGGTTGATGGAGTCGACGCCGACGGAGACGCCGTGGGGCTTGAGCTGGGCGTTCAGATCGCGCAGCAGCTCTCCGAGGACCGCCCCCTGCGGGGCGGGCCGGATGATCACCGCCACCCGGCCCGCCTGGCGTCCTTCGACGCGGCAGCCGTAGCCCAGGGCGTCGGAGAGTCTCAAAATCGCCTCCGCCGCCGAGCCCTCCCAGGCGGCCGCCAAACGGTAGCGGCGAGTCAAGGGGCCCAGAGCCGAGGAGCTGGTCGCGGCCTCGGGGTTGAGGCCCCAGGGGGAGAGCAGCTGCTCGGCGTGAACCGCTTCGGCGGCCAGGCCCAAGGCCGTCAGGGCCGGATCGACGGGGGCGGCGCCGCGGTGGCGTCC
>JAISZC010000098.1 GCA_031269485.1 Deltaproteobacteria bacterium | reverse complement strand
CCCGGGAGGGCGGGATCGGGATCGGGGTCGGGGCAGGGGAAGTAGGCGGCGGGGACGGGGAGCCGGACGGTTCCTGATGGGATCAGGAGGCCGGCGAGGATCATCAAGAAGGTGGTCTTGCCCCGGCCGTTGCGGCCGATGAGGCCCAGCTTCCAATTGGTGTCCAGGGTCAGATTGAGCTGATCAAATATGACCTGTCCGCCCTCATGGGCGAAGGAGACGTCGACGAGGCTGATGATGGACATGAATTTTCTCCAAGGAGCGTTTGAAAAGTTAAAACTGCAGCAGTTTTAAGATTTTTCACTGGCTTTCTCCTTGGAGAGTTATTTGAAAACTCGAAAAAAACCGTTTCGCGGAGGGCGATCGATCTTTTTCGAGTTTTCGGAGGCCATGTTACTTCAAAGGCAAGACACGAACCCTTTTACAATGAACAGAGATTATAAATTTTTGAAGAAGTTAATGGCGCGCCCGGCAAGATTCGAACTTGCGACCTACGGATTCGTAGTCCGGCGCTCTATCCAACTGAGCTACGAGCGCGGACGCCAATAACATCGACAAATTTACGACCCCGAAAGGCGCCCTCCAGGTGGCCTCAGGCGCCGGCGCCCTTGCGGAGAAGACCAGAGGCATTGTACACGATCGCCGACTCCGACGCAAGAGGAATTGTCAGCTGGCCCGAAAACGGCGTCCCAGGGCCAGCCGGCCGCCTTCCAAACGGCTCAGTCCTCGACGAACAGCGACACCAAGGCTCGGCTTTTTTTTCCACCGCGCTCGAACTCCACCAGCCTCACTTCGGCGCCGTAGGCCCGAGCGAGATTTTCCTCCGTCATGACCTCGTTGACCGGGCCGGACCAGCAGCCGCCAGGCGTCATCATCAGGACGTCCTCGGCGACGGCCAGGGCCTGCTGGGGCATGTGGGTGGTGAAAATGATCGTCAAGCCGTCGTCGCGGCTCAAGCTCTTGAGGCGTCTGACGAGCAGGGCCTGATTGGCCAAATCGAGCGCCGAGGCCGGCTCGTCCAACACGAGCGTCTGGGCTTCCGAAGCCAAGGCCCGCGCCAAGATGACCAGCTGACGCTGGCCGCCGGAGAGCTCGGCGAAGGGCCTGGGGGCCAAATGGGCCAGGCCGAAGCGCGCCAAGGCCTCCAGGGCGAGCTTTTCGTCGCGTCGGGAAGGGCTGGAAAAAAGGCCAATATGCCTGGCCCGCCCCATCAGGACCATGTCGAGGGCGGTGAAGCTAAAAACGGCTTGAAAAAGCTGGGGCACGAAGGCGAGCGGGCCGTTTTTTTCCACCCGGCCTTCCTGGGGCTTGAGGACGCCCAGCAGCAGCCTCAGGAGCGTGGTCTTGCCGCAGCCGTTGAGCCCCAAAACGGCGTGGACGCCGCCTCGCCGAAAGCTCAAGTCCAGCCCGCGCAAGATCCAAGCCCCCGGGCGATAGCGAAAGCCCAGGCCTTGAGCCGCAAGCGCCGGCCTTGGCGCGTCGCCGGCGAACGGTTCGGCCCCCGCCAACGGACTGGCCGAGAGTTTGGCCTCAGTCGCGGCCTCAGTCATGGCTCCACCCCCGGCCCCGCAGCTTGACGAAGAAGAAAGCGAAGACCGGCGCGCCGATCAGCGAGGTCAACAGCCCGATGGGGATCTCGTGGACGGCGACCGTTCTCGCCAAGGTGTCCATCAGCAAAAGGTACAGTCCGCCCAGCAAGGCCGAGGTCGGCAGGAGGCGGACATGGTCCGGCCCGACCAGCATGCGGCCCAAATGAGGGATGACCAGCCCGACCCAGGCCACGCCGCCGCTGACGGCCACCTGGGCGGCCACGAAGAGGGCCGCGAGCGTGACCGCGACCCAGCGCAGGGCGGTCACGTTGAGGCCCAGCGCGGCCGCGTCGGAGTCGCCCAGCGACAAGACGTTGAGCCGCCAGGCCAGGCCCAGCAACGGAACGCCGGCGACGGCCGCCGTCGCGGCCAAAAAGGCGACCCCGTCGCGGCCGGCCTCGGCGAAGCTGCCCAGGAGCCAATAAACCAGGCCCGGAAGCTTGGTTTCCGGGTCGGCCAAGAAGGTGATCGCCCCCGTCAGGGCGCCGAACAAGCCGCCGACCACCACTCCGGCCAGCACCAGGCCCAAGGTGCTGCTCTGCCTCGCCAGGCGCGACAGAAGAAAGGCCAGCGCGAGGGCCCCGCAGCCGAAAAGGAAGGCGAAGGGGATCAAGGCGGCGCCGCCGGAAAACCCCAACGACAGGGCCAGCGCGCCGCCGAAGGAGGCCCCCGACGAGACGCCCAGAATTTCCGGGCCCACCAGGGGGTTGCGGAAAACGCCCTGCATGGCCGCGCCGGCCAGGGCCAAGCCCATGCCGGACAACACGGCCGTCAGGACGCGCGGCAGACGCAAGGTCCGGACGACGATGGCCTCGTCAAGCTCGACGCCGGACGAGCCCAGACCGACGGAATCCAGCAATATCGCCGCGATGCGGCCGGCGGGCACGTGATAGCGGCCGATCAAAAGGCTCAGGACCATGGCCGCCAGCAAGCTCAGCGCCAAAGCGGGGAGCAGCCAGCGGCCGCCGGGCCGCCGGACGATCGCGCCGGAGGCGTCCAAGGCGTCCGAGAGGGCGGCCTGGGCGGAGAAGGCCGCCGGGTCTTCGGCCGCCGCCGGCCCGGCCGGCCGGTTTTCAGGATTTTTCAAGCTTTTGGCCTTTCTTGGCGAATTGCCCGTAAAAGGCCGAGGGCGAGTTTTCCTCCAGCCTCAGCCAGACGTCGATTTCCTCGTCGCTCATGTCGTAGCCGTAAACGTCCCGATAGGTCTCGCGGACTTTTTGGCGCAAATCCAGCGCCGAAGGCGCGTCAGGATGCATGGTCAGCCTCAGCCACAAAAGCGACAAGGCCGCCTCCACCGGCCCCTCGAGCCTGGAGGCGCCCAGCGGCATGTGGTACACTCGCCGGCGCCGGACCGCCTCAAGGCCTTGGAAGCGGGGATCGGCGCAGATGGCGCCCGTCTCGAGGTCGGTCTGATCGAGCACGTAGGGGTTGAGGTAGATGACGTCAGGCTCGAGTCTCATGAGGTTTTCCAAATTGAGCTGGCCGTTGGTCGAGGAAAGCCCTTCGGCGACGTTGCGGCCGCAGATCAGGCTCAAGTTGCCCGTCAAAAAACGTTGGCTGGGCGGCCCCCACAGGGCGAAGCCCGTCGTGCCGAGGATCGCGATCCTGACCGGCCGGACGCAGTCCTTCATTTCGGCCGCGACCGCGTCGCGCTCCCGCTCGTAGCGCTCCCACAGCCAGCGGACGCGGTCCTCTTGGCCGGTCAGCTCGCCCAACGTCCTGAAAAGCTTGGTCTTGTCGCCGCCGTCGGCCGTCGTTTTCATCAAGCCTTGAAAATTTACGAGCTCCAGCCCCTGCGACATGTAATCCCAGACCAGGGCCGCGTCTGGCCGGGCCTCCAGCACCTCCTCGACGCTGATCGGGCCTGGATGGCCGAAATTGGTGAAGGCGGCCGCCTTGTTCTTCAAATCGGGAAAAAGGCGCCCCAAAACCGACAGGCTGAACTCCCGGCGCATGTAGGGCGGAATCTTGACGACCGGCCCGTCGTCCAGGCTCGTCGAAAGATAATGCCACAGCACCGGCGTCAATATGAAAACCTGCTCGGCCGGCCCGTCGAGGACGACGGTCCGGCCGGTCATGTCGGTCACCTCCCGTCCGCCGGGCTTGGGCGTCTGCACGGGACCGGACGACAGGCCGACGAGGAAGGCGGCCAGGCAAAAGAGCAAAAAAGGTCCCGCGGTCGACCAGCTTGACAACTTTGACGACCATAATTTTGACGAAATTATACGTTTCATGGCTGATGTCGTGATTGACGATTGATTAAGCTCATTGATTAAGCTCGTCGGGCAGCGGCCAGGCGCGGAAAGTCCGCGCCTGGCCGCGACGCCGGCGCTCTCAGAAGTTTATTTCGCCGATGAAGCTGAAACTTCGCGGTTGACCGACCACCAGGTGCGAGCCGCTTCCGCCATACCAATAACGCTCATTGGTGACGTTCTGCACGTTGAAGCGAAAGGCCATGTCCTGACCAAGCACGTGGCCGGCCCACCTAAAGCCCACATCGCCGATGGTGTGGCCGGGAATGGCGAGGTTGTTGCTGGAGTTGGTGAACACTTTGCCGTAATGATTGACCGAGCCGGTCAAGGTCAGTCCGTCCATGAAGGGCAAATCGTATTCGAGATACAGCTTGCCGGTGAATTTCGGGGCGTCGGGCAAGTCCTTGCCCACATGAAGAGGACTGGTGGCCTTGACGGCTTTGGCGCTGTTGAAATTCACGCCGCCGTAGACGTTGAGCGAATCGAAGAGCCGGCCTTGGGCGGAAAGCTCCACGCCGCGGTGACGGCTCAAGCCGTCAAACGCATAAATTTTAGTGACGTTGTCGCCTCGGCCGACGGCGCGGCGCACTTCGTACAGGGCGAGCGTTAAAAACATCCCGCCGAGCTCGGCCTTGGCGCCCGCCTCGTACTGTCGGCTCACGGTGGGCTCCAATGGCTGATTTCTATTTTTCCAAGACGCTGAGTCAGGCACTATCGCCGACTCCAACGATTCGATGTAGGAGGCGTAGGTTGTCAGCCATGGTTGGGGCTTGAACAGCAACGCCGCCGTGGGGGAGAGTTCCGTCTTGAGGTATTCCGAGGTCTTGACGCCGGTGGTGTTGAAGGTGCGGGCCCGAATGGTCGAGCGGTTAAGGCCAAGCACGATTTCCCATTGATCATTGAATTTAACATTGTCACTTAAAACTATATTATAATTGAGTGTATCATTTTGTTTTGTTTTAGGACCTAATCTACCAAATAAATTTAAACTATTCAAATCAACATTGACGCCATCTCCCACAGAAAAGCGTGGTTGGAACCATTCCATATATGATCCACCACTACCAACACCAATTTCTTCCTTAAAATAGCTATTAAGACCGGCCGTCACATTATGTTCGATATTTCCAGTATTAAATTTTAAGTCAAGATAATAAGCTAAACCAGTATGCTTTCTATCCCACATCAATGGACTGACACCATAAATGTATATATCTGGATCTGGTGTAAAATAATTTATTGTCATTAATGTATCACGTTTCCATCTATTATAAATAAGTCCACCTCGCATATTTACCATATCATTAACTCTATATTTAAAATTTAAACCTAATAACACACTTTTATAGTCATTAAATGTATCTTGTGAAACCCATAATTTTTCAGGATCTGGTGGTTGTGGTATAAATGGTAAATATGTTCTATTAGCAACGTCAGTACTTCTTGAACCTAACTTCAATGCCCCCGCTGGATTATCCCATTCTGCTGTAAAGGCCCCTTGACGACCTTGTTGATAATGTTCACCATATGATCCATGAAATTGAAGCAAGAAATCATCACTAACTTTCCAATCAATTGCACCACTTATCAATTTTCTGTTTAATGATTGAGGTTTTATGGCAGTTTTTCCATCTTGTAACAATAAATTTAGACGATAAGCTAATTTATTATCAATTATTGGGCCACCTAAATCGGCATGAGCAAATAATGAGCCATTATTATAAGTTCCATATCTAATTTTATTAGCTCTTTCGTATATAGCCCGTTTAGTGTTGTAATTTACTGTTCCTCCGACATTCCCTACTCCATACATGAAACCAGTTAAACCACTAAAAACTTCTATTGAGCTTAAATCTTCAGTAAAAAGTATAGCGCCTATATTTCCCGTTGGAATGCCATTAATAGCTAAATTTTGAGTGCCGCTAGCCTGAAAACCTCTTAATCTGACGTAACTGAAAAGATTGATCTCGGAGTGGGCGTTGTCCTCGACGCCTGGGATGCGCCGAAAGACGTCTCGCGGCGTCATGCTGCCGATGTTGTTCATGAAATCTTCGCCCACCACGTTGACGGTGTAAGGCGTGTCCTTGACCGGACGGCTGCCGAGAGGCCCAAAATTCTTGGTGTCGCGGATCACGTAGCCGTCCACGACGCGGCCATCCTGTTCCCCTTCCGAGGTTATCAGGATCCTCGACAAGCTGTCGTGCCCTTGATCAGTCTGGGCCTGGGCCGGCCAGCTGGCCAGGCAGCCGGCCAGACAAAGCAGGGCCAAGGCGGCGCGCAAGCCCAAAAGAATCTTTTTCGCTGCATCGCTCATGAATGCTTCTCCTTGTCCGAGGCGAACCAGGCGCTCGCCTCGAGCCTCTTGGGTGAATCCAGATGGTCCGCGCCCCTCGCCAAGTTGACGGCGAGCGGACCTTCCACGCAAAAAAAACCGCCCCTCCGACAGCGATCGTCGGAAGGACGGCCTTCGTGACCAACTTGAAAATTTGGGCCGCCGAGGGGCGACCGGCCGCGCCGCCAGAGCCGGGCGGCGGATTTTCGGTTCCGTCGGCGGCCCCCAGGCCGTCCGGCAGGACACGACCAAAAACGTCAAAAAAAGCCAAGCCGCCGGGCCAGCTTCGGCCTCCGACGGCCGCCGCCGTTTCGGCGGCGAGCCCGCCAATCAGGCCTTGAAAAAACCCTCGCCAAAAAAAAAGCCCTTTTCCCGGAGGAAAAGGGTTTTCAAAACCCCGTCTGACACGTGGACGTCAAAAATCGAGCGCCTTCTTGGCCTGAGGTCAGCCTACACGCCGCGGCCGGGCGAGTCAAGAAAAAAAACCGGCCCAGTCCCAAGGCGCGCCGGGCGGACCGTCCCGCGGCCTTGGGGCCGCCGAGAGGGAGAAGACGCGGCGGCCGAAAAAACCCGACCAAAGAGCCGGCGAGCCGCCGGAAGCTCGTCGCGCCCCAAAAGCCTCAAGGGCGACGTCGGCACGTCAAGCCTCAAGGGCACGTCAAGCCTCAAGGGCGCGTCAAGCCTCAAGGGCGCGTCAAGCCTCAAGGACGGCGTCAAGCCTGGCGGCCTGACGTCGCCCTTTGGAAAACGAAATCTCGTAGCCCAAAAGCTCTCAGTTCAGCGCGTCGTAGCCGGTCTCGCGGGTGCGGATGCGCATGGCGCTTCTGAGATCGTAGCTGAAGATCTTGCCGTCGCCGATTTTGCCGGTGAAGGCGGACTGCTGGATGGCCTCGATGACTTTTTTCTCCCAGTCCTCGGAGGAGACGACGATCTCGAACTTGACCTTGGGCAGCAAGCTGACGTCGACCTGGCTGCCGCGGACCGTCTCGGTCCAACCTTTCTGGGCCCCGCAGCCCATGACCTGAAAGACGGTGATGCCGTTGACCTCGATGGCGTTGAGGGCCGACTTGACGTCTTCGAGCTTTTCTTCGCGGACGATCGCTTCAATTTTGATCATGACTCGAAACCTCCGTCAGTCAAGGCCGTTGAAGGAAGGATAGGCGGTTTCGCCGTGCTGCGAATAATCCAGGCCCATCAGCTCCTCGCGCCTGCCGACGCGCATTTCGGTCAAAACCTTGACCAGGCCGGCGCACACGAGGGTGCCGAAGACGGCGACGCCGATGGAGACCAGGATGGACAGGACCTGGGCCGAGAACTGCGCGACTTCGCCGAAGAACAGCCCCTTGGAGGCGGCCGAGTTGATGGCGGGATCGGCGAAGACTCCGGTCATCAGCCCGCCCCAGATGCCGCCGATGCCGTGGCAGCCGAAGGCGTCCAGCGCGTCGTCGATCTTGAGCTTCTTTTTGATCAAGATGATGCCCAGGTAGCACGCCGGGCCGGCCAGGCCGCCGATGATCAGGGCCGCCCAGACCGGCACGAAGCCGGCCCCGGGCGTGATGGCCACCAGGCCGACCACGACGCCGGTGCAGGCGCTGATGAGGGTGGGCCGGCGCTTGACGAGCACGTCGATGAGCATCCACGACAACAGGCCGGCGGCCGTGGCCGTGGCCGTGGTCATGAAGGCGTGGGCGGCCAGGCCGTTGGCTCCCAAGGCGCTGCCGGCGTTGAAGCCGAACCAGCCGAACCACAAAAGGCCCATGCCCAAGGCCACGAAGGGGACGTTGTGGATGCGGTAGGAGGTGTGCTCGTAGCCTTGACGGCGGCCCACCAGCAGGCAAAGCACCAGGCCGCTGACGCCGGAGCTGATGTGGACGACGTTGCCGCCGGCGAAGTCCACCGATTTGAGGCCGTCGGCCCCCAAAAGGCCGCCTTGGCCCCAGACCATGTGGGCCAGAGGGTAGTAGACCGCCACCGACCAAAAGGCGATGAACAGAAAAAGGGCCTTGAACCGCATGCGTCCGGCCACCGCGCCGGTGATGATGGCCGGCGTGATGAGCGCGAACATCATTTGGAAGGCCACGAAGGCCAGAGAGGGTATCGTCGGGGCGTAAGGCGAGGGATCGCCGAGCGCGACGCCCGAAAGCCCGAAGTTGCTCAACGAGCCGATGAAGCCGAAGTGGTCGCCGCTGAAGGCCAGAGAATAGCCGAACAGGACCCACATGGCTATCCCCAGGCCCAGAATGAAAATCGAGGCCATGAGGTTGTTGATGACGTTCTTGCGCCGCCCGAGCCCGCCGTAGAAAAAGCCCAGGCCCGGCGTCATGATGAAGACCAAGGCCGCGCAAATCAGCACGAAGGCGGTGTCGCCGGTGTCGATCATTGCCTTACCCCCGCTTTGGGTTGGTGTGCGCCGCGCGGCAGGCCCGGCGGGCCTCAAGGCGCGGCGAATCCGTCCTCGCAGGACGAAAAAGACCTCATCCGAAAGCCTGGGGCCTCGGAACGAGGCCTGACCCTGCCGCGAAGGTCGGCGTTCCGGCGGCTCGGCGCCAAGGCCGGACGGCGTCCGTCAAGCCGGCTCTCGGCCGAAGACCCAGGGTTCGGGATCGAAATTTCTGACTGACTTGGTCAAGGTCATGCCCAAATCGGAGGCCAGCCGCTCGACGTCATGGTCGGGCTTGAACGAAAGGGTCAAGTCGCCCAGCTCGACCAAGGCCCGCCGCCGGCCGATTTGGTGCAGCATGCGGCAGACCGTCAGCCAGCTGGCGGCGCGCGCCTCGATCACCTCTTCGGGGGCCGGCCCGACCCTGACCCAGGTGCCGTCCTCGGCGGACAGCACGTCGCCGAGCATGACCGTGCGCGTGTGAGTCACGTCGAGCACGGCCGGGCAGCCGTCGGGCAGAATGGCGACTTGCCTTTTTTCGAAACGCTGAACGGCGGTCAGCTCAAGCTGCGGTATGCCGTCGGCCGCGAGTGTAGTTAAGGGACCTAAATTTCTGGTGAATTCCAGCGTCATGGATTTCCTCGAAACTTCCGCGCCCAGGCGCAGGAAATGTCCCGGCTGCCGACGGCCCCCTTCATGGCCGTCGGGTCGCTGGCCGCAGTCTTTTCCGGAGTTTCCTAACTCCACAAAATGTAGCGACAAGCTGTGCCGTCATTTTCCCTTAAAAAGCTTCGAAGATGTACTTTTTTTTCAACTTTCTATTTTCACTGATAAAACCAGGCCGGACCCTCGCCCGTCCGGCCCAATTTCGGCCAGCCCGCCTCCAGAGCCCGCCGCGCGATCCGCCGCCCACCTTGAGGCGGCGCGCCGGCCGGAAATCGGGGCTTGACGCCGAGCCGCGCCGTGCTAAAATCTGTCTTGGGCTCGGCCTCGAAGGCCGGCCGCCTTGAGGACTAAAAAATAATTCTTCTGGTCACGAAGATCGGTTTCCTGGAAACCGATCTTTTTTTTTCAGACCGCCGGAGACGCCGATGACGTTTTTTCGCCTTGTCCGCCGCCCTGTCGGCCGCCTTGTTCGCCGCCGTGCTCGCCGCGTCGGCGCGCCCGCCTTTCAGGCTCTTCTTTGGAGCTTTTTGTTGGCCCTCTGGGCCGTCGCCTCGGCGCCGGGCGGCCAAGCCTGGGCTCACGGCGTTTGGTGGGAGCAAACCGGCGCCGAGCCGGCCAGAGCCGAGCAGGCCGTGACGTTGGCTTTCGCGTACGCCGACCAAACGCCCATGGCCTACGCCCAAGTCAAGGTCTTCTCGCCGGCCGACGCCGTCGTCGAGCACCAAAACGCCCGCTCCGACCGCCGCGGCGTCTTCGCCTTCGTCCCCGACGCGCCTGGACGTTGGAGCTTTTCGTGCGACGACGGCATGGGCCATCTGGCCGCGGGCTTCGTCGACGTCGCCCCGCCGGCCTCAGCCGAGGCGAGCCAGACGGCCGGCCAAGACGTCTCGCCCGTCAGGCCCTCCTCCGGGGGGTCGCCCCACGCCGGACCGCTGCGGACGGCTCTGGGGCTGAGCCTGATTTTGAACCTCGCCCTTGCGGCGACCGTTTTTCGGCGCCGCCGGACGCCCAAAAAACCCTAATCGCCTCCCCGCCCTCGCAGGAGAGCCAGGGAGCCTTTCGCGCGACTCCGCCGGACCGTCAGGTCCGAACTCCAACGGGCCGCCAGGCCCGTCCCTTGCCAAGAAAGGACCATAGATGCCAAAAAACCTGATGACAAAAATCGTCCGCTTGACTCTTTCGCTCGCGTTGACGCTGATCGCCTCGGCCGCCCAGCTCGCCCAGGCCCACGACATGTGGGCCACCGCCGAAAAGCCGGCGGTCGGCGAGCCTCTGACGGCCCTCGTCGGCTACGGCCACAATTTTCCCGCCTTCGAGGCCATTGACGACGCGGAGCTGCCTTTCTTCAAAATTTCGGTCCTGGGCCCCGCCGGACCGTTGGCCCTCAAGCCGGGCTCGCCCAACTACCGCTTCGAAAGCGGTTCGCCGGCGGTCAAAGGCACGTATTTGGTCATTTCCGACGTCGCCCCAATTTTTTGGACCAAAACTCCGAGCGGGTGGTCGATGAAGCCCAAAAACGAAAGCCCGGGCGGCCTCGAATGCGGCCATTACATTGAAAGCGCCAAAGGCGTGGTCGCGGTCGGCGGCGACGTCTCGGCCGAGCTGGCGACCAAGCCGACGGGCCTGCCCATCGAATTGGTTCCCGCCGTCCACCCCGGGACCGTCAAGCCCGGCGACAAGCTCGTCCTGCAGGCTCTGCTCAACGGCCGGCCCTTGGCCGGGGCCAAGGTCGAAGCCAAGTTCGGCGCCTTCGCCGCTCAGGCTTCGCCGAGCGCCTTGGCCTTCTCCGACTTGACCGACCAGGACGGACGCGTCGGCTTCGTGCCTCTCGTCGCCGGCGACTGGCTCGTCGCGGTCACCTCGGAAGCCCCTTTCGCCGACCCGGCCCGCTGCGACAAGGTGGCTTACGGCTCCACCCTTTTCTTCTCCGTCGCCCCCTGACGGGGTCGGCCCGAGACTCGGCGGCCGCCGCCTGACGGCGCGGCCGTCGAACGCCGCGGGGGGCTCGAGGGCCCCCCTTTTTTTGCGCGCTCCGCCGGGGCTGTCGACCGCTTTTGCACAAAACGGGCCAAATGGCGCCCCCGGCGGACGTCATACCTAACACGCAAATTTTATTGATTTTTTTTCCGACTCGTCCGCCAGGCGTCCAGGTTGAGCCGCGAAAACGTCATTTTTCGGCCCGCCACGGGGCCTAAAAAATACATTGACGTAGCTTCGTTCAAGCCCTGGAGTTGACCCAAACGTCAATAAATGGCCTATCCGGCGACGGGCCTCCCCGGCCTGGCGACCAGGACCAGCTTGGGCTTGCGAAAAAATCTTTAATATTGATGTTCGAAGTGATACAATCGGCCTGTCGTTTTTTTCGCTCCTCAACCAGATTCAGGCTTGGGGCCGACGCCGCAAAGGCCATGCAGTCAGACCCCGCAAATGTTGACCCGCTTTTCGCATTTCGCGCCCTGCCCGTCTTCCAGGCCGCCGGCCCCACGGCGGATCGGCCAATTCGTCGCCGCGATCCTCTCTGCGGGGCGTCGCCGGCCGCTCACCCGTCGACTCTCGAGCGTCAATTCTCAAGTCGTTGAAGGGTTTAATTTTAATGACTCCCTCAAATCCTAATAACTCTGGATCATTTTTAACTAATTTTATTGATAAAATTAGGCTTAATCTTGGTCTTAGAACAAAATTAATTCTCATTTTTTTGCTCGTCAAAGTCGTGCCTTTAATCCTGCTGGCCATCATCGCCTGGCGTCAAGTGACCACCCAAGGCGACGCGCTCAAGGAAATCTCCATCCGCGACTCCTCCGCCGCGCTTCATGACTCGGCCGTGGAAAACATCGAGCGCATGTCCACCACCACGGCCGACCAGGTGGCGTCTTTTCTCTATGGCCGCGACGCCGACGTCAAGTTTTTGGCCCAGTCTCCCGTCAGCGAGGAGCTTTTCCGCGCCTTCATCGAAAACAAGACCGGCAAAATCATCAAGCAGGGGCGCTGGGAGCTGGCCGAGGACGGCAAGTCCTGGGTTGAGGCCGAAAAGCCCGAGCAACCGGGCTTTGCGGGAGTTTCGAGCAACGTCGAAAACGACGACATGAACGGCTTCCATCCCCGGCCGCCCGACGCCCGCGAAACCGAGGACGTGCCGTTTTACGACGAGCTGACCTACCTCGGCCTCGACGGCCAGGAGCTCGTCAAGGTCGTGGCCTCGCGGTCGCCCAAGAAGCGCTTCCCGATGGACCCGGCCCTCAAGGACGTCTCCAAGCGGGAGAACACCTACGTCAAGGCCGAAACGTACTTTGAGGATCTCCAGGCGCTCGAGCCCGGGGAAGTGTACGTCTCCGACGTCACCGGCGCCTACGTGGGCTCCAATTTCATCGGCATGTACACCCCCTCGGTTCTGGCCGCGGCCGCCGAGACCCGCGGCTACGAGATCCCTTACGAGCCGGAGGCTCAGGCCTACGCCGGCATGGAAAATCCCGTCGGCCGGCGCTTCGAGGGCATCGTCAGGTTCGCCTCGCCGGTGGCCGGACCCGACGGCCAAAAAATCGGCTACGTGACCATGGCCCTCAACCATGACCACATCATGGAGTTCGTCGACCACATAACGCCGATGAACGAACGCTACACGCCCCTGCCCAGCGCCTTCAACGGCAACTACGCCTTCATCTGGGACTACCAGTGCCGCAGCGTCTGCCACCCGCGCCACCATTCCATCGTGGGCTTCAATCCCGAAACCGGCGAGCCCGAGGTGCCGTGGCTGGAGACCTCCATCTACGAGGGCTGGCAAAGCAGCGGCCTCGTCAAGTGGAGCGACTACGTCGCCAACTACCCGCCCTTCCACGAGCAGTCCCGAACCAAAAAACCGGCCGGGCCGCTGACCAGGGCCGGCCTGGTGGGCCTCGACGGCCGCTATCTCAACAACGCGCCCCAATGCGTCGGCTGGATGGATCTGACCGGCGGCGGCGGCTCGGGCTCCTTGTACATCCTGTGGAGCGGCCTCTACAAGCTCAACACCGCCGCGGCCATCCCTTACTACACAGGCCGCTACGCCCCTTCCGAGGCCAACAACTTCTCCCGGCGGGGCTTCGGCTTTGTGGCCATCGGCTCGGAGCTCGAGTTCTTCACCCAGCCGGCCAAGGCCACCGAGGCCAAGCTGGCCAAAACTGTGGCCGAAAGCCTGCGCGGCACCTTCGTCGAGCTGACGGCCACCACGGGCGTGCTCATCGTCATGGTGGTGCTCATCGCCGTGTGGATGGCCTCGTTTCTCACCAAAAGCATCACCGGCCTCATCGACGGCATCTCCAGATTTCGCTCCGGCCAAAGGCATTTCCGCTTCCGCGCCAGAGTCCGCGACGAATTCGGCATCTTGGCCGATTCCTTCGACGACATGGCCAAGGCCATCGAAGACAGCATCAAAAATCCCATGACCATCATCGACATGGAGCAGAAGATCATCTACATGAACACCTTGGCCTTGAGCCGTTACGAGTCCAAGCTGGAGGACGTCATCGGCAGCGACTACCGCCAACTGACCATCTTTCAGCCGGACTCCTCCTACTGCCCCATCACCGCGCTCAAGGAAAACCGCGAAGCGGAGATCATGCACGAGGACAAGGTCGACCGCTACGTGCGAGGCGTGGCCAACTATTTTTACGACACCGACGGGCAGGAAGCCGGCTACATCATAGAAACCGTCGACGTCACGGAGATGGTCCTCAAGCAGATACAGCTCGAGCAGGCCGTGACTTCGGCCCAGCGAGCCAACGCGCACAAGGGCGAGTTTTTGGCCCACATGAGCCACGAGATCCGCACGCCCATGAACGCCATCATCGGCTTGTCCGCGATAGTCCGCGACAATCTCGACGCCCTCAAGACCGAAGCCCCCGAATATCAGGAAGTCAAGGACAACATCAAGCAAATAGAGACTTCCTCCCTCCATCTGCTCGGTCTTTTGAACGATATTCTCGATCTGTCCAAAATAGAGGCCGGAAAGATAGAGCTCGTCAACGATCCGACGGAATTGCGCATCTTGGCCAATACCGTCACCAGCATCATAAAGACGCGCTGCAAGGAAAAAAACATCAATTTCGTGACGGACACCGACTCGTTGACGCCTTCGACCTTCAAGACCGACGCGCTGCACCTTCGACAGGTGCTAATCAACCTCTTGGGCAACGCCGTCAAGTTCACTCCAGAGCTGGGCACCATCGAATTCCTCATCACCCGCAAGCAACGGGCCGACGGCAAGTCCTTGCTGGAATTTGTGGTCAAGGACACCGGCATCGGCATATCGCCGGAAGCCTTGGAGGACATCTTCAGGCCTTTCGAGCAGGGCAACGGCGCCATCACGCGGCGCTACGGCGGCACAGGCCTGGGGCTGACCATCAGCCGCCACATCGTCAACCTCCTGGGCGGCGACATCAAGGTCAAAAGCGAGATCGGCAAAGGCAGCGAGTTCAGCTTCGAGGTCTGGCTTGAGGAGACCGAGGCGCCTTTGCCGGACGTGACCGCCAAAGGGACGGACGATCCAAAGGACAGGTTCAAGGGCAAAAAAGTTCTGCTGGTCGACGACGTCGATCTCAACCGCAAGATAGCCCGAGCCATGCTCAAGGTCACCGGCATCAAAATCGCCGAGGCCGTGGACGGTTCGGAGGCTCTGAAAATGTTCGAGGAATCGCCGGAGAACGAGTTCGACATCATCCTCATGGACGTCCAAATGCCCATCATGGACGGCTACCAGGCCTCCTCGGCCATCCGCAAGCTCAATCGCCAGGACGCCGGCAAAGTGCCCATCATCGCCTTGACGGCCAACGCCTTCAAGGAGGACATCGACCGGGCCCTGGCGGCCGGCATGAACGCCCACATCGCCAAGCCCATCAAGATCGACAAAATAGTCGACGCCATGCGCAAATTTCTCGAATAACGGCCAGGACGGGCCCTGACCGATCAAGACCGACCAAGGTCGATTTTGGACGATCCGCGCCGGTCTGCTTCTGGTCTCCTAGATTTGCTTGAAGCGCAAAAAAACCGGCGCAGGACCGCATTCCGCCATTTTTGCTCTTTATCATCAAGGGCCTATTTTAGTCGTCAAGTTGAAAATCGTTAATTCTGGCTCCTTGGACGTTCTGGTTGGGGTCAATCTGTTGCGGGCAACAAGATCAGGGGCGGACCGGCCGGCTCTTTCGGTCGCTTCTTTTTTTCAGATTCTGCCGGCCGGCTCTTTCGGTCGCTTCTTTTTTCAGATTCTGCCGACCGGCTCTTTCGGTCGTTTCTTTTTTCAGATTCTGCCGGCCGGCTCTCTTTGCTTCTTGGACAGGCGGCCGCCGGGCTCTTTTTTGTCGGCGCGGACGCGCCCTTGGGCCCTCAGGCCAGCTTGAGAGCGCTCAAGGCTTCGGCCCGAGAGCGTCAAGAGCGGCAGCCGCGGACCAAGTCGACGGCCGACCGTTTTTTTGCGGCAAACATGGACCAACGCCTCCAAAACGTCGTCTTGACGATTATTTTCATCGTCGGCCTGGCCGGGGCGGTCATGGGCCGTCAAACCCTGTCGGCCATGACCGCGCCGCCGCCAATTCCAGACAACCCCCGGCGCATCGTCTCGCTGGCCCCCAGCATCACCGAGACTCTCTTCGCCCTGGGTCTGGGCGGCCGCGTCATCGGCGTCACCGAGTACTGCCGCCATCCGCCAGAGGTTCAGGCTCTCCCCAGGGTGGCCGGCTTTTCCGACGTCAACTTCGAGGCGGTTTTGCGGAGCCGACCTGACTTGACCGTCCTGCCGGTCGACAAGCTGGCCAACGCCCGCGAGCTCGAGCGGCTGGGCCTGACGGTGCTGCCGCTGGACGTCAGGAGCCTGACCGGCTATCTCCAGGCCGTGGGCGAGCTCGGCGAAGTCATGAGCCGCCAGGCCGAGGCCGCCGCCATAATCGGCCGGCTGGAGGCGGCCGTCGAGGCCGCCCGGAACCGGGCGGGCGGACGACGTCGGCCGCGGACGCTGTTTTCGGTCATGCATTCCTATCAAGGCTTCGGCTACATCACCGAAATAACCGCCGTGGGCCAGGACGGCTTTTTCAGCCAGCTGCTGGACTTCGCCGGCGGCGAAAACGTTTATCAAGGACCTTTGTCGTTTCCTTCCCTGACCCGAGAGGCCATCTTGACGCTCAACCCCGAAGTGGTGGTGGATCTGGTCCGCAACGAAGAGGAGGCCCGCCAGGCCTTGGAGGACTGGCGGGGGCTGGGCGGCTTGGCGGCCGTCAAGGCCGGCCGGCTGCACATGTTCGCCGACGAGGCCGACACGGTCCCCGGACCGCGCATCGGCCAAACGCTGGCCAAGCTCTCGCTGGTCTGCCATCCGGAGACGCCGGCCTTGGCCCCCGGCGGCCCGGACGACGCGGCGCGGACCGCCCCTGCAGCGTCCTCCCGCCCATGACGGCCGCGTCCTCCAAAACGGTCCTGTCGGTCCAAGGCCTGAGCTACTCCATCGGCGCGGCCCAAATCCTCGTCGACGTCGACTTCTCGGCCGAAGAAGGCGGCTTCGTGTCGGTGGTGGGCCCCAACGGGGCCGGCAAATCCACGTTGCTGCGGTGCCTGATGCGTCTGCCGGAGCGGGGCCGGACACGAGGTCGCGTCGAGGCCGCCGGCCGGCCTTTGGAGCAGTACTCGCAAAAGGAGCTGGCGAGGCTGATCAGCTACGTGCCCCAGGCCGGCGGCTGGATCCCGCCCTTCACCGTCGGCGAGTTCGTCTTGCTCAGCCGCTTCCCCTACGCCACGGCCGTCTCGAGCCTCGCCGAGAGCGACCGGCGAGCCGCCGAACGGGCGTTGGAGCTCACGGGCCTGACCGCCCTCGCCAAGCGGCCGCTTAAAAACCTGTCCGGCGGCGAGCGCCAAAAGGCCTTCCTGGCCGCGGCCCTGGCCCAGGAAGCTCAAGTGATGCTCCTCGACGAGCCGGCCTCCTTTCTCGACCCGCGGCACGCCGCCGAGCTGGCCGGCCTGCTGCGCGCGCTCAACCGCGAAGAGGGCTTGACCATGATCATGGTCACTCACGACCTCAACCACCCCCTGCGGGCCGGCGGCCACGCGCTGGTGCTGGCCGAAGGCCGACGGCGCTACTTCGGGCCCGTCGAGGGCCTGCTGGAAGGCTCGGTGCTCGAGGAAGCCTTCCGGCACAACTTCGTCCGCCTCGACCACCCCAACGGCCTCGGCCGCGTGATTTTGCCCGAATGACGCCCAAGCTCAAGCTTTTCATCCTGATCCTGGCCTCCTTGATCGCGGCCGCGGCCTGCCCATTTTTTGGGCTGAGCCACATCTCGCCCGAAAGCCTGACCATCCCCGATCATCCGGACGCCGAGGTCTTCTGGCGTCTGCGGGCCCCCCGGGCCGCGGCCGCCTTTTTGGCCGGCGCGGGCCTGTCGATGAGCGGGCTGATCTTCCAGGCCCTGTTCCGCAACCCCTTGGCGACGCCCTTCACGCTGGGCGTCTCCTCGGGCGCCTCCTTGGGCGCCTCGGTCTACTTTTGGCTGGGCGGCATCGTCCTGGTCCGCACGGGCAGCCTGGGCCCCCTGGCCTCGGCGCTGGCCGGCGCGGGCCTGTCGATGTTTCTGGTCTGGTCGGTCACCCGCGCCCGAGGCGGCTTTTCGACCTCCGTGATGCTGCTGGCCGGCGTGGTCATCAACTTCTTCTTTTCCAGCCTGGTGCTCTTCGTCCAATATCTCTCCGACTCCCACGACTCGCTGCGGATCATGCACTGGCTCATGGGCTCGCTGGCCGGCCTGGAGACGGCCCGCCTGGCCGATCTGGCCTTTGTGGTCCTCTTCGGCGGATTGATCGTCAGCCTGATGGCCAAGGAAATCGACCTGCTGACCGCCGGCGAGGAGCTGGCCGCCAGCCGAGGCGTCCAGGTCAAGCTCCTCAAGCTCAAAATCTTCCTGGTCGCCTCGATCATGGTCGGCGCCGTCGTCTCGCTCTCCGGACCCATCGGCTTCGTGGGCCTGATGGCCCCCCACGCCTGCCGGCTGATGCTGGGCTGGTCCCACCGTCTGCTGGTCCCGGCGACCTTCTTCGCCGGCGGCGCCTTCTTGACCCTGTGCGATCTGGCCTCCCGACTGGTGCTGGCCCCGGCCGAGGTGCCCATCGGCATCGTCACGGCCCTTCTGGGCGGGCCCTTCTTTCTGTGGATCCTCTTTCGCGCCGGCTCGGACGGAGACTTGTTCTGAAGCCGCCAAGCCTCAGCGGGCCGTCGCAAGGCCTGTTGCTCGAGGTCCCGCTGCCGGACGATCTCGAGCAGCTTGACGGGCCCTTGCCCCTCGACTCCGGACCTCTCCGGCGGCAGGCCGCCGAAATCCTCAAAGAAGCCTCAGCCGTCGCCCGCCCCAAGGCGGCCTGGCGGCTGTCGCTGCTCGGGGGCTCGGCCGCCTCGGAGGTCGTGACCATCGACTCGGTGGCCTTTCGCAGCCCCCTTTTGGCTCAAAACCTCGCCGGCCTGGGCCGCGTCTTTCCCTTTTTGGCCACCGAAGGCCTCGAACTCGGCGACTGGGCGGCCGACCTGCCGCCGAACCGCAAGCCGGCGGCCTTCATCATCCGCTACATGGCCCTAAAGGCCGCCGAGAACCGCCTGGAAGCGGAGCTCAAACGCCTCTTCGCCCTGAAATCTTTCGGGGCCATGTCCCCGGGCGTGCTGCCGGACTGGCCCCTGTCGGGCCAAGGCCAGCTCTTCGAGCTTCTCGGCTGGCAGGCCGAGGCGCTGGGGGTGAGCTTGCGGCGCGACGTCTTTTGGATGAGCCCGGAAATGTCCTCCTCGGGCCTTTACTTTGAAACCGAGGCCGGCTTTCACAACTGCCGGCTCTGCCCCCTGGACCGCTGCCCGCTGAGGCGCTTTGAGCGCGACCCCCAAGACGAATCTTAGCCTCAAAGCTTGGGGGCGGCGCGTCGATTTCAGCCGCCGCCGTTGCTCTGATGATGATGATGATGATGACGATGACGTCGGCGACGGCGACGGCTGGGCGGACGAAAAAAATTGTCTGACTGCTCGAGAGGCCATTCAGCGGCCTTTTTTTCCGGGCGCCGCCGCTGAAACGCTGCCCCGCCAGGCTTTGGACCTGGCTCAGTAAATCGCCCCCTCACAGGGAAAAACAGTCGTTTTTTTCCTCGGCCAGTCGAGCAGCCGAGCCCAGGAAACTCAAGGGGATCGGGTCAAAAAGACCCCAGCAAGGCCTCAGGTCACAAGGCCTCAGGCTGAAAAGGCCTCAGGCCAGCAAGGCCTCAGATCAACAAGGCCTCAGATCAACAAGGCCTCAGGTCAAAAGGCCTCAGGCCGAAAAGGCCTCAGGCCAACAAGACCTCAGGCCGAAAAGACTTCAGGTCGAAAAGGCCTCAGGCCGAAAAGGCCTCAGGCCGAAAAGGCCTCAGGTCGAAAAGGCCTCAGGCCAACAAGGCTTCAGGTCAGCAAGGCCTCAGGCCAACAAGGCCTCAGGCCAGCAAGGCCTCAGGCCATAAAGGCCTCAGGCCGAAAAGGCTTCAGGCCGAAAAGGCTTCAGGTCAACAAGGCCTCAGGCCAACAAGGCCTCAGGCCAACAAGGCCTCAGGTCATAAAGGCCTCAGGTCGACAAGGCCTCAGGTCGACAAGGCCTCAGGA
>JAISZC010000085.1 GCA_031269485.1 Deltaproteobacteria bacterium | reverse complement strand
GGCGGTTTTCTTCAACCTTTGGCCGGCCGACAGCTCTCGGCCGCCGAAGCTCGTCGCGCCGCCTTGAGGGCGCAGCAAACCGGCCGCCAGGCGCGACAGGGTGGTCTTGCCGCTGCCGTTGGGTCCGGTGAGGGCCGTGACTCGGCCGACGGGCAAGCGCGCGTCGAATCCGTCGAAAAGACGGCCTTGTCCGCGATGGGCGAAAACAAGCTTGTCGAAAGCCACCCCGGCCCGGCCGTCCTCCGGCGCCGTCGCGGGCCCGTGGCCGGCGGCCGCCGCCGCGAGCCGGCTGCGGCTCTTGGGTCCAGGCCGCAAGCCCCAGCGGCTTTCCAAGGCCTCGTCATCGAGCTCGTCCAATCGGCCCTCCCAAACCAGACGCCCATCCTCCAGCACCGCGGCCCGATCGACCCAGCCGTCGAGCCAGCGGCGGTGATGGTCGACCACCACCAGGCTCAGCCCGGTTTTTTTTAGCTCTCCCAGACGGGCGGCCAGATCCGCGGCGGCCGACGGGTCCAGGTTGGCGAAAGGCTCGTCGAGCAGCGCCACCGGCGGCGACAAGGCCAATTGCTCGACCAGCATCACTTTTTGCTTTTCTCCGCCGGACAGCGACGTCACAGGCCTCGTCAAAGCGCCCTCGTCCAAGCCGGTCAGCTCGCCCCAGCGCCTGAGCAGCTCGCGGGCCTCGGCCTTGGAGCGGCCCCGGCATTCCCAGGCGAGGGCGAGCTCGTCGAGGGCCGTCAGGCCCAAGAACTGCGTTTCGGGGTTTTGAAAGACCAAGGCCGTCAGCGCGGCCAGCTCGTCCGGAGGCGTCGCGCGGACGTCTCGGCCCGCGAGCTTGATCCGGCCTTGGCCGGCGCCCTGAAAATAGCTGAAAGCCAGGCCGCTTAAGGCTCTCATGAGCGTCGTCTTGCCGCAGCCGCTGCGCCCGGCGCACCACAGCGCCTCGCCGGGCCACAGCTTGAGGCTGACCCCGGCGAGCGCCTCGGCGGAGGCGCGCGGGTAGCGAAAGCGGAAATTTTCCACTTCGGCGACGGGCATCATCAGCTCCTCCACCAGGACGCGAATCGGCCGGCGACGATTTCCAGGGACGGGCCGTGCTGAAGAAAAAGGCAGACCGCGGCCGTCGCCGCGGCCGCCGTCAGCCGCGTCCCGTCGCCTCGCTCGAGCAGCGGCGGCCGGGCCCAATGGAGGGCCCGGCGACGCATGCCTTTCATTTCAAGGGCCAGAGCCAGCTCGTCGGCGACGGCCAGAGCGCGAAAAATCAGCGGCGCGCCAAAGCCCCGCCAAAGTCGCCAGGGCCGAGCCAAGACCGCCGCGGCCCAGCGGCGTCCTGTTCTGACGGCGAAGGCGTCCTTGGTCAAGGCCAGCTCGTCCAAGAACGCCCCCACGAAGCGGATGACGACGAGCAGCGGCGTGAAAACCACGTCGGGCAGCGGAAGGGCCGCGGCCAGGCGGGCCAGGGCGCCCACGGGCGTGGAGGCGGCCAGGGCCAAGGTCATGTTGAGCGAGACGGTCAGTCTCAAGGCCGGCGCGACGGCCATTTTGAGCCAAAGGCTCCAGGAGGTCGCGGCCCGGCCGCCGATGGCCGCGGGGACAAACGCCGAGCCGGCCAGACAAAGCGCCAAGCCCGCGGCCAGCAAAAGATGGGCCTTGAGCAAAAGGGCCGGCCTGACGCGGCGCGACGACCACAGCAGCGCGCCGGCGGCCAGCGCCATCAGCGCGGCCGGTTGGCTGAGGATCAGGGCCAAGATCGACGCCGCGGCGGCGAAGAGGCATTTGAGCGGCGCCCCGGCGTAGCCCTGGTCCAGGTCAAGCCTTGACGGCGAGCCCGACGACGTCGAAGCGTCAAGCTTTGATGAAGCCGGCATGTTCAAGCTCCCGCAAGAAGCGTGGGGCGAAAAGGCAAGCCAGCGCGTCGCCCAAGGCGCTGACGGCGATCATGAAAAACAGCGGCCAGAGCATGGCCGGGCGTTCCCGCAACGTCAGCCACAAAACCCCCAAAGAGGCGACCTTGTCGAGAACGCCCAACCAGGCCGTGCCGGCGATCACGGCCCAGTTTCGGCCGCGCCCCGGTCCGTCGATGAGAAGCTCGGCCAAGAAAGCCGCCGCGAGAGTCAGCGGCAAGGTCGCCAGGCCTTGGGCCATGACGAGGAAAGAGACCATGGACCCCGTCAATGTGGCCAAAACCAAGGTTCCGAAGCGCCTGACTTTGCGTTTGAGGACGATCCAGAGCAAGGTCGTCAGCGCGGCGCGGACGGTCAGGCTCAGCGGATTCATGCCGCCCAGCGCGAAAACCGAAAAAAGCCCCAAAACCCTCGCCAGGGCGGCCAGCACGCCGATGACGGCCAGGTCCCCCAACCGCCAGCTCCCTTCGTCCTTCGTCAGGCCTCCGTCCGGCGTCAAGCCCGCCCTCACGTCTCCGTCCGGCGTCAAGCCCGCCCTCACGTCTCCGTCCGGCGTCAAGCCCGCCCTCACGTCTCCGCCCGGCGTCGAGCCCTCGCCCGCCCTCACGTCTCCGTCCGGCGTCAAGCCCTCGTTCGCCCTCACGTCTCCGTCCGGCATCAGGCCTCCGCTCCCAGGGCCAAGACGGCCCGCAAGGCTTTTTCGAGATTGGCCCGCCAAAACGTGCCGGCCATGGTCAGCTTCAATTCCTCGCCGTCGACGCTCAGGAGGCCAGCCTGGGTCCATTGAGCCGTCAGACGATCGACCAGGCCGGCTTGCCGGCCGGCCGCCTCCCGCAGTTGCCGGCGGTCGAGGCGTCCTTCATGGACGGCCCGGGAGGCGGCGTCCAATATCTCATGGCGCGGCGGAGGATCGCTGAAGGCGGCCAAGGGCTTGCGTCCGGCGTCGACTTCGGCGCGGTAGAGGCCGAGGTCGGCGTGGTTGACGTAAGAGCGGCCCGCCGCCAGTCCTCCGGCGCCGGCCCCGAAACCCAGCAGATCCCGACGGCCCATGCTGAGCTGGTTGTAAAGGTTGCGATCGGCGGGGTTTCGCCGCCAGTGGTTGCCTGAAACCTGCTCAAAACCTGCGGCCCCCAAGCTCTCGACGGCCAGACGGAAATATTGGGACAGCTCGGCCGGGCTTTTGAGCTCGGGGCCGCGGCCCGACTTGAGTTCGGCGGCCAGCGCCGAGCCCGGCATGACTTTGAGCATGTAGCAGCTCACGCCGTCCAAGCTCAAAGAGGCCGCCAGGCGCAAATCTCGCTGGAAAATTTCCAGGCTCTGACCGGGCAGGCCGTAAATGAGATCGACGGTCGTCAAAAGCTCGGCGTCGGCCGTCAAGGCTTCAAGCTGCGCGACGATTTTTTCCGGCGGGTCCAGCCGGCCCGCTCGGCGCCTGACGTCCGCGTCGAAGCTTTGCACGCCCAGCGAAAGGCGATTGACGCCGCCTGCCCGAAGGGCCTGGACCTTGTCCGCCGTCAGAACGCTGAGGCGACCTTCCATGGTCAGCTCGGCCCCCGGCGCCAGAGGCAAAAAACGCTTGACGCCCGCCAGCAGCCGGCTCAAATCCTCGGCCGGCCAAACCGCGGGCGTCCCGCCGCCCACGAAGAGGGCCGAGACGGCCAGGCCCGCCCGCTCGACCCAAGCTCCTTCCAGCTCAAGCTCCTTGAGCAAGGCCGTCAGGTAGGGCTCGACCGCCTCGGGCTCGAAGAGGCTTTTGCGAAAGCCGCAAAAGGAGCAAAACGTCGGACAAAAAGGCACGTTGACGTAGGCGGCCAAGGGCTCGACGACGGGGAGGCGCCATAATTCGGACCAAGTTTTCGGACAATTCGACGCCCGAGCCTGTCCTGAGGCCCGATCCGCCATGGCCCCGCCCATGGTCGGCCGCTCGAAAGCCCAAGCCAGCGGATCGCCGTCGAGGCGAGCGAAAAAATTCTGGAGCGGATCTGTCATGCGCTCTCCGGCGTCGCGGACCGCGGTCGACCGCGCAAGGGGCGAAAGAGGCGGGCGGAGCGGCGGCTTTGTCCGCCCGCCTGAGGTTTGGCGTGGTCAGTCGTAGTCCCAGCGCAACCCTAGGTAAAAGCCTCGCCCTGGGAGCGGATAACTAGGATAAGATTCGTAATATTCGTCAAAAATATTGGAAAATTCAAGCTGAATGGACAGTCGGCCGGCTCTCTCCAGCTCGACCAGCGTCTTTTCGGCTCTGAGATTGACCACGGTCCAGCCCGGCTGCGGATCTTGGACGTTGGGATCGCTGGTCAAGTTCGTGGTGCGCTGCTTGGATTTGGTCAGCAAGTTCAGATCGACCCACAGACCTTGGTCCAGGGCTTCGAACTCCAAGCCATAGGAGGCGAAGAATTTGGGAGTTTTGCGCATTCTGAGGCCGTCGTCCGGTCCTGAGACGTACTTGGCCGTAGGCAGCCAAGTGCCGCTGAAATAAGGCGAAAGGCTCGGACCCCATCCCAAGGTGTGACCCAAGTCCCATTTGGCGAACAATTCCAGCCCGGCCATTCGGGCGTCGCCAAAGTTGACGTATTGGGCCCAGGCCACGTAAGGAGGCATAAAGGTGTTGGGATCGGGAAAGCCTAAAGGCCGCCCTCTGAACGCGTTGTACATCGTGTCGGGCATGCGGGCCAATGAGGGATATATGGCTGCGGCGGCCGCTTTTTCTGCCGGCAAGTTAGGATAGGGCGTGTCGAAACGTTCTATTTTGTTCTTGAAAATGCTGTAAAAAACGGTCAAGCTGCCGGTGAAGTTTTCCAAGTCCACGTCCGCGCCCAACTCGAAGGAATCGGATTGCTGCGGCCTGAGATCGAGGTTGGGCGTCAGCCAGACGTTCTGGTAGACGCTGTTCGAGTTGGAGGCGGCGGTGATGCGTCCGACCATGGTCGAGCCGCTTCCGTAGAGCTCGTTGAGCGACGGGGCCCGGTAGCCTTGCGCGTAGTTGGCCCTCAGCTTGAACCAGTCGGCGAGCATGAAGCTGCCGCCCAAAGCCGGCGTGACCTTGGTTTCGCTAAAAACATGTCCGCCGCGGACGGCAGTCTCGGATTTGACGTGATTGAGCCGCGCTCCGCCGGTTACGACCAGGCGGCCGTCGAGGAAGGTCTTTTTGGCCATCAAATAGCCGCCCAAGTCGGTGTACAAATATTCCGACAGGTTGGCGCTGGCCGTGTCAAAGTCGTATTCGGTCCAATCGAAGCCAAGGGTGACTTCGGCGGCGACTTCGTCAAAACGGCCGGTGAGCCTGGCCTGAGCCCCTTGGACGTCGTTGTTGTGGCTGTTGTTGACGGTCCGGCCGAATTGCTCGTCGCGGCCGACGAAACCTTTGACCTGCCAAGCGAAACGGCCGCTCTCAGTGCCGCCGTCATAGCTCAAGTCCAAAAAATTGCTGGTTCCGGCCGTGCGGGCCAAATAGTTGGCCTCCCGGGTCATGGCGCTGACATTGTTCATGTCCTGTATGGAGCCCGTGAAGCCGTATTTGTCCAAATCCAAATGGTTGAAGATCAGGCCCACCCGGTGGCGTTCCTGGAAGGTCCGGCCCAGCTGGACGCTGACCTCGGTGCGCCCGTCGGTGGTCGTGCCCAGATACCGCTGGTCTTGGCCGGTCACGTAGTCGTCGGTCTGCTCGAGGTAGCTGAAGGCCGCCGAGTAGTCCCAGTCGCCTGTCCGGCCGGAGAAGCCGACGGCCGCGTCATAATGGCCAAAGCTGCCCAGGCCGGTCTCGGCGAAGGCCGAAAAGGGTCCGGCCCCCCGCTTGGTGACGACGTTGACCACGCCGCCCATGGCGGCCGAGCCGTATTGGAGAGCCGCCGGACCGCGCAGCACCTCGACGCGCTCGATGTTCTTGGCGGGGAAGCGGAGCATGCTGGCCAACCCGATGCGGTGTCCGTTGAGGAGCATCAGCACGTCCGACTGGACGTCCGTCCCGGAGATGTTGCCGGACAAGCCGCGCAAAACCGCCTGACCGCCGAGGTAGTACTGGCGATCAACCAGAATCCCCGCGTCTTCCAGCAGATCGCCCAAATCGACGTTGGGGCGGCGGTTGATGGTTTTCTCGTCGATGACGAGCGGGCTGATGGGCAGGTCCCGCAAGCGGTCCTCGACGCGGGTCGCCGACACGACGACGGTGTCGAGCCGGCCAGGGGAGTCGTTTTGGGCCTGGAGGCCGCCAGACCACGCCAAAAGCGTCGCCAGAGCCGCCGCCAGCAACGTCGCCGGACGCGTCAGGACGGCTTCCGGCCGGCTTTCTCTTTCAAGCTTGCGAAGCAACATGACGATTTCTCCTCGCCAAATGGCCGCTTGACTGGAGATGGCACGACGCAAAAAAAAAGACCGCTTTTGGCGGTCCGGAAAAGCCCAAATTCTCAGGCGACGCGTCAACCCCAGCTTAATCCCCAGCGGCAGGTTGAGAAAAAAAATGACAGGCAGGTCTTCTGACTTTCCGAACGCCTCGCGGCCTTCCCGTCCTGGCGGACAGTGACCATCTGAGCTAGGCGTCTCGGCCGGCGAACCGGCCCCGGAATCACAGCGATGGGCTCGTCCCCGAATTGCGCGGGGTTCCCTATTAAGCCTGCGGCGCCTGTCAAGCAATTAAGTTGACTCGAGTCGATTATGCGCCAAGGACGCGAATTTGTCAACGTCCTTTACGCGCCCGCGCCCGGCGTCCCGCTCCCCAGCCGCCGACCGACCGCGCCGCCCCCGGCCGCCCAAGCCGCGGGCCTCTCGCCGCCCGCGATTTGGCCCTTGACAAATGCTCCATTTTGGCTATTATTGTCATTAATCATTTCTATTCGACCCGTCAGGTCAACCGACGCCCGCCGTCAGGTCGACCGACGCCCGAGGCGAAAGCCAGGCCGCCCCGGACAATCCAACCTTGCGCCCCAACCCGCGGCGTGCCGGCCCGCCAGTTCGCCGAAGCTGCATCGTCGATTCGCCGCCGAAAAATCAGCTTCGTCCGCCCGCCGCCAGGCTGAAAAAGCGGACGCGGCCTGCGGCCCAACCTTTACGCGAGGCTGCCTTTCATGACAACTCAGCTCATCACGGAACTCCCGGAAATTTTCGATTCCTTCGCCCAAGCCAGAAAAAATGGCTTCTTGGCCGTCAAAAAGCTCAAAGACCAAGGCCGCGGCGTGGTGGGAACCTTTTGCACCTACACTCCCGTGGAAATTTTTCTGGCCGCCGGCCTCACGCCCGTCGGCCTGTGCTCAACCAGCGACGAAACCATCCCGGAAGCCGAAAAAATCCTCCCGCGCAACTTGTGCCCGCTCATCAAGGCCAGCTACGGCTTCGCGGCGGCCGACAAATGCCCCTACATGCATTTTTCCGACTTGGTGGTCGGCGAAACCACCTGCGACGGCAAGAAGAAAATGTACGAGCTCTTGGGCCGCCTCAAGGACGTGCACGTCATGCAGCTGCCCCAGACTCAGACGGGGCCGGCGGCCAAGGCCTTGTGGCTGGCGGAGGTTTTCCGGCTCAAAGAAGAGGTGGAGACCAAGTTCGGCCGAAAAATTGGCGACGACGACCTGCGCCGGGCCATCAAGGAACGCAACGTGGAGCGGGCCAAGCACAAGGAATTTTACGAGCTGTCGGTCCTCAGCCCGCCGCCCATGACCGGGCTGAGCCAGCTCCAGTTCCTCTTCGGCTCCCAATTCAAGTTCGACCATGAGACCAAAGTGGCCGAGATCGAGCAGGCCGTCGCCCAGCTCAAGGCGGCCTACGAGCGCGGCGAGCGGCCGGCGCCGCCGAGCGCCAAACGGCTGATCCTCACCGGCTGCCCCATGGGCGGGGCCACCGAAAAGGTGGTCAAGGCCTTGGAGGACAGCGGCGCGGTGGTGGTGGCCTTCGAGAACTGCACAGGGGCCAAGCAATTCGATCGCCAGATCCCCGAAGAGGGCGACCCGTGGACCAGCTTGGCCGAGCACTACCTGGCCATCGGCTGCGCGGTCATGGCCCCCAACCCCAACCGCCTGGAGCTTTTGGAGCGCCTGTGCCGCCAGTTCGCGGCCGACGGCGTGGTGGAGATGGTGCTGACGGCCTGCCAGCCCTACGCGGTCGAGACCAGCGCCCTGCGCGAGCGGCTCAGGGAGCTGGGGACGCCTTTCACGAGCCTGGAGACCGACTACTCGAGCTCCGATTTGGAGCTGCTGAGAAACAGGGCCGCGGCGTTCGTGGAGACCCTGTCTTGACCGACGGCGGCCGGCCGGCCGACGAAAGGCCGGCCGGCGCCGGGCTCGCCATCGGGCTGGACTGCGGCTCGACCCATTGCAAAGGCGCGCTGATCGACGCCCAAGGCCGCCTTCTGGCCGTCGCTCGCCGACCCACCGGTTGGAACGTTCCCGCCGCCGCCCGCGAGCTGCTGGCGCGACTCCATCCCCCGACCGGGCCGGTCGTCGTGGCCGCCACCGGCTACGGCCGCTTCCAGGTCGAAGACGCCTCGCTGACGCTGACGGAAATACGCGGCCACGCCCTGGGCGCCGAACTGCTGCGGCCCGGGGCGGCCACCGTCGTCGACGTCGGCGGCCAGGACACCAAGGTCGTCTCGACGGCGGCCGGCAAGCCCAAGAACTTTTTGATGAACGACAAATGCGCGGCCGGCACGGGACGCTTTCTGGAAATGGCCCTCGGCCGTCTGGAGCTGACTTTGGAGGAGCTCGAGGCCCGGCCGGAGCCGGCCGAGCCGGCCCGTCTCAACAGCGTCTGCGCGGTCTTCGCCGAATCGGAGCTGATGGGCCTGCTGGCCGCGGGCCAGCCCCGAGAGGACGTCGCCGCCGGGGTCCTGATCGCTCTGGCCGACAAGGCCGCCGCCTTGGCCGCCCGGCTGCCGCCGGCGGATCCCGTCGTCATGACCGGCGGGCTGTCGGCCAGCCGGCTTTTGGCCCGCCATCTGAGCCGCGCCCTCGGCCGCCCGGTGGAAGCGCTGGCCCAGGGCTTCTACGCCGGCGCCTTGGGCGCGGCGTGGGCCGCCTTGTCCGAGGCGTCCTGAAACCTTAAAAACCCCGCCAACACGGCCTGATTCGTCCCGTTCTGTCAGACCTATCCAAATCTAACCATCTGATTTGGTGCTGACTTTCTGCTTCATAGAGGCCGGTTTCACCTTGTGACTGCCCGCAAGGCCAGAGCCTTCCTCTCCACAGAC
>JAISZC010000102.1 GCA_031269485.1 Deltaproteobacteria bacterium | reverse complement strand
CACGAAAAGCTTCCTCGAAAAGCGTCCTTGGGGCGGGCCGCTCCTCCAGACGGCCGCCCTTGGGCGTCAAGGCGTCCTCGGACTCGTCGCTCCTCCAGACGACGGTCCTTGGACGCCTTGTTTGCGTCTGCATTTAGGATTTTTGGCCCTGACCAGCCAAAAATCTGATCAATAGCGACTAAATTGCAGACAAATAGGTTGATGGCCAGATGTCACATAAATTGCATTATTATCCGGCAGCATCCTCATATTTTGGATTGCATGGCTGTTAAGTCATATTTTTGTTCTAATACGTCACATCAAAGCGTTTTGGTGATCTGCCGGCCAGTAACAGAGAAAAATATCGCTTTAAAGCCTCATAATTGTAGGTCATAACGACCAAAATCGCTTAAAATTTAGCTTCTACGCTGGATAGGCGAGCTTTAATCCAGCGTCAACTTTTTTATTTATTGCGCCTCGATATTTGTTGAATATAATTGAATATATTATTATCTCCTATAATCTGTCCTAATAGATCTTGCTTATTTTATTATTAATATTTTTTAGCGAAATTTGCTCGGTGGTAAAGTGCTTAATCATTTTATATGATTAAATGACAACCAAGCTAGAGATCAAGCTCTAAACCGATGGGGCAATGATCAGAAAAAGAGACATGAGGTTCGATCCAGGCTCTTTTTAGTTGGCCGCGTAATTCTTCCGAGACGAAAAAATAATCGATGCGCCAGCCCAAATTACGGGATCTATCGCCGCTGCGATATGACCACCAAGTATATTGTCCTTCCAGGTCGCCATTAAGAACTCGAAAAACGTCTAGATAGCCTTTTTTGATTAATCTAGTTATAAATTCTCTTTCTTGAGGTAGAAATCCGGAGACATCTTTGTATAATTCTGGTTGGGCTAAATCTATCGCTTTATGGGCAATATTAAAATCGCCGCACATGATCACTGGCTTGGAACGTCGTAAATTCTCTATTCGTTCGAAAAAAGCTTCCAGCCAGCCCATTTTGTAGGCGAGCCGGTCTTCGTCCTTTTGGCCGTTGGGCACGTAGACCGAGACGAAATGAAAGGCGGGCGTTTCCGCGTGGACCAGCCGGCCTTCCTGGGCCCAGCGGGCCTCAGGCAGCTCCACGGAAACGGACAGGGGCTCGGCGCGGCTGAAGACCGCCGTTCCCGAGTAGCCTTTTTTCAGCGTGGGCCACGTGAAGGTCGACCGGTAGCCGAAGGGCGCCTGAAGCTCGGGCGTGAGCTGTTCCGGGCGGGCCTTGATTTCCTGGAAGCCCAAAAGGTCGGCCCGGGCGGCCTTGAGCCAGCTCAAAAAGCCGGGCTTGGCGGAGGCGGCTCGGAGACCGTTGACGTTGAGGGAGATGAGAATCACGGTGATCCTTGTGGGGGAGGGGCTCGGTCTTCGTCGCGGGCGCCAGCTTGGACGGCCGGCGCGGGCCGTCGGCCTGGCTTTCGTCGTGGCCGTCGGCAAGGGCCACGTGGCCGCCGGCCGCCGGCTTGGGAGACCACGGCGTTCGGCCGTTTGGGCTTCGGCCTTGGCCGCCGGCTTGGGCCGCAACCTTGAGCCGCAGCCTTGGGCCGCAACCTTGAGCCGAAGCCTTGGGCCGCAGTCTTAAGCCGAAGCCTTGGGCCGCAGTCTTAAGCCGCAGCCTTGGGCCGCAGTCTTGGGCGAGCCGCTTTCGGCCGGTCCCGGGAGCTCGGCTCGTCCGGCTTGCGGCCGCGCCGCGCGGCCGCTCAGCTTCTGGCCCTCAGCCTGTCGTAGAGACGGCTGTGGCGGGCGTCTTCCTGGTTGTTGACGACCGCGCGCTTGACGGCCGAGGACGGGCCCACCACCACGGCCAGGCGGCGGCCTCTGGTCACGGCCGTGTACAGGAGCTTGCGCCGCAGCATGATGTAATGGCTGGAATGGAGCACGATGACCACGGCCGGGAATTCCGAGCCTTGGGACTTGTGGACGGTGCAGGCCCAGGCCGGCATGAGCCCGTCGAGGTCGTCGAAGTCGTAGACGACGACCTTGTCCTCGAAATCCACGGTCAGCTCCTGGGCTTCGAAGTCCAAAGCCGTCACCCGGCCCAGATCGCCGTTGAACACGTCGCGGTTGTAATCGTTGCGGACCTGCATGACCCGGTCGCCCGTCCGGTAGTCGTGCCCTTGGCGGCTGACTCCCCGTCCGCCGCCGGGGTTGAGGATCCGGCCCAGCAGGGCGTTGAGGCTGATCGTGCCCAAGGGCCCGCGCCTGGTGGGCGTGAGCACCATCACGTCGGAGGCGGGGTCGACGCCCAGTTCCCGGGGGATGGTTTGGGCGACCAGCTCGACGAGCTGCTCCTGGATGCGGTCGGGGTCTTCTTCGGGAAACCACCGGAAGTCGGCCCGCGGGTCGGCCGACAGCTCCGTCGGCAGGCGGCCTTGATTGACGGCGTGGGCCGCGGCGACGATGAGGCTTTGCTCGGCCTGGCGGTAGATCTGGGTCAGCCGCTTGGACGGGGCGGTTTTGGATTCCAGCAGATCGGCCAGCACCCGGCCCGGGCCCACCGGCGGCAGCTGGTCCTGGTCGCCCACCAAAATCAGGGCCGCCTTGGCCGGCAAGGCCCCCAGCAGCTGGTTGGTCAAAAGCACGTCCATCATCGAGGCTTCGTCGAGCAGCAGCATGTCGAGGTCGAGCTTGTTGTCCGGCCCGTGCACGAAGCCGCCCCCGGCCTGCGAGTAGACCAGCAGCCGGTGGACCGTGGTGGCCGGCAGGCCTGTGGCCTGGCTCAGGCGCTTGGCCGCCCGGCCGGTGGGGGCGGCCAGGGCCACTTTTTTGGTGGCCGCCCGCCAGACGCTGCACACGGCCTTGGTCATGGTGGTCTTGCCGGTGCCCGGTCCGCCCGTGATGATGGACACCTTGCTGGTCAGCGCCAGGCGGGCCGCCTCCCGCTGGTCGGAGCTCAGCGAAAAGCCCAAGGTCTTTTCGGCCCAGTCCAGGGCCTGGTCGGGCCCCTTGATCGGCACGGCGAAGGGCTCCGCCAGCATGGCCTGGAGGCATTTGGCGGTCCAGACCTCGGCGCGGTGGAGGGCCGGCAGGTAGACGTCCTGGCCGCCGGGCTCGGACTGGTTTTCGGTCATCACCTGGCCGGCCAGGGCCAGGCGGCCGAGGCCGGCCTCCAGCGCCGGACGGGCCGCCTCGGGAATGAGCTTGAGCGCCGCCTCGACGAGCTCCTGGGAGGGCATGTAGTCGTGGCCCCGGCGGACGCCTTCGTCCAAGGCGTACATCAGGCCCGCGTCGAGGCGCTGGGGGCAGTCGGGAGCGAAGCCCAGCGACTTGGCCACCTTGTCGGCGGTGTGGAAGCCCACCCCGAAGACTTCGTAGGCCAGACGGTAGGGATCCTCGCGGATGACGGCCTCGGCCCGGGCGCCGTATTTTTTCAGGATCCGGCTCCCCAGTCCCGGGCCCAGCCCGAAGGCCGACAGGAAGCTCAGCAGCTGCTTGAGTCCGGCCTGGGCCCGCCAGCTTTCGATGATGCCCTCGCGCTTGGCCGCGCCTAGCCCGGCCACCTCGGTGAGCCGCTCGGGCGAGCGGTCGAGCACGTCCAAAACGTCCTCGCCGAAGGCGTCCACCAGGCGCGTGGCGGTGGCCAGCCCCACGCCCTTGATGAGGCCGGAGCCCAAATATTTTATCAAGCTGTCGCGGCTGGTCGGCGGGCGGCTGGCGCTGCTTTCGACGTCGAATTGCAGCCCGTACTTGGGATGAGTCTTGAACCGGCCGACGACCTCCATCTGCTCGCCGACGGCCGGATTGCCCAGCTGGCCCACGGCGACGAGCGGCTCCCGGCGGCTTTTGACCTTGAGCCGGACCACGCTGTAGCCCGTTTCGGGATTGAAAAAGCTGACTTTTTCGATTTCCCCAGCATAAGTTTCCGAGGCGCCGTCGGGGCCGGTCGCGGCGGACGGGCCGCCGCCGGGTCGATCGCCGGACCGGCCGGGCCGGCCCGGGGCGGCGGGTGGAGCGGACGACGGAGAAGCGGACGGGTCGGCGGTTCGGGAGCGGCGGGACGGCGTCGAGCCGGAAGAAGGCGCCGCGGGCCAAGAGGGGTCGGGCGGCTCCTGGTGCTCGGGCCAGCCGGACGGGTCGGCGGAAGGCCCGTCGCCGGAGCTGCCGTCGTGCTCGCCGCCAGGGTCGCCGTTCTCGCCGCCGAATCCGCCGCCCGGCCCGTCGGCGGACCTGGCCGCCAGCCTGGCCGCCGGCCTGGCGGACGGCCTCGCCGTCGCCGGTCCGCGTTCGTCCTCAGGTCGAGCGCCGTCCTCGCCTTGAGCCGAGCCTGACAGCCGCCGCGCCTCGGAGATGCGGAACTGGCGGCCGAAGGACGGATGCGTCGCAAACTGGCCGCTCAACGAAAGCGTTTGGCCCGGGGCGGGCGCGGCCAGGGGGCCGACGGCCGTGACGGGCTCGTCGTGGCCGTCGGCCGCCAGGACGACCGCGGCGTAGCTGCCGTCAGGCTTGGCGTAGAGCACTTTTTCCAGCCGTCCGGTCAAGGTGGCCGGACCGTCCTCGGCCAGACGGCGTCCGTCGGCCCGTTCGCCAGACGCCCCGGGGCGGTCCGGCCGTCCGCCGTCTCGTCCGTCCGGCCGCTCGTCGTCTCGCTCGCTCGGCCGCTCGTCGAGATAGACGGCCGAGCTGAAGGAGAACTGCGGTCCGAAGCGCGGGTGATTTTTCCAAAAACCCGTCAGTTCGACGTCGCGGTCAGGCTCGGGGCGGTGATCGAGGCGCCCGACGGCCGTTTCGACGCCGCCGCCGGCGGTCTTGACGGCCAGCACGACGAAGCCGGTTTCGGCCTTGCGAAAATTCACCCGGAGGATGCGGCCGTTCAAGGTCGCCGCGTCGGGCGGCGGCTCGGCGGGGCCGGCGGCCTCGGTGACGGTCGCCGTCTCGAAGCTGAACTGCGGCCCGTAGGTCGGGTGCTCGCCGTATTTCCCCGCAAGCTCCAGCGACAGGCCCGGGGCCGGCGTCACCGACAGCGCGCCCACGGCCGTCACGGTCCCCGGGGGCTCCCGGCGCCTGAGAGTCAGCACGGAAAAGCCGTTGGCAGGGTTGTGAAAATTGACCCGCTCCACGCGTCCGGCGATGGTCTCAGTCACGGGCCGGCCTTTTCTCGCCGGCCGCCAAGGCCAGGGCCAAAGCCACGCCCTCGGTCGGCATCAGCCGGGTCGACAGGGCCGGCTGGAATTTCCAGCGCCCGTCAGGCTGGCGGGAAACCCTGATGTGGAATTCTTGGACGAGCCGGCCCTCCACGACCTTGGTCCGCAGCAGGCCGGCCAGACGCAGCGGGTCGTAGATAAATTCCCCGAAGACGACGCAAAGATCGTCGCCCGTCAGGCTTTCGGGGCGGTAGTCGGCGGGGTCGAGGCGGTCGGCGTGGCGGATCTGCATGTCGGGCGTTCCGAGTTGGGGGTCGGCGGGGTGGCGGCGCTTGCGGCCGGCGAGATGATGAAAAAGCGTCTGGCCGCCGGAGAGCCATTTGCGCTCGTATTTGGTGTCCATCTCGGCCTGCCGGCGCTCGTGCGTGAACTCGAGCGCCGAATCGGCCGCCTCGGCCAGAGTCCACTCGGCCAGGCGGGGCTCGTCGGTCACCAGCCGAAAAAGGCCGTCGTCGGCCAGACGGTTGGCCGCCAGATCGAGGAAGGCGGTCGTGAAAAGCCGACGGCCGGCCTGCTTGTCGGCGGGCCAGGGCACCGGAAAGAGGCAGGTGACGGCCGCCAGGCTCCGGGGCTCGAAGAGCCGTTCCAGGGCGGGGGTGGCCGGAAAAAGCGTCAGCCGGACGTTGGCTCTCGGCGGGTCGGCCAGACGCCTCAAGGCCCGCTTGAGGCTGTTCCAGGCGACCTCCAAGCCCACGAAGTCCCGGTCGGGCTCGGCGAGCGAGCGCCGGGCCAGATATTCGCCGTTGCCGAAGCCGATCTCCAGCTCCAGAGGCGCTTGGCGTCCAAAGAGAGAGCTCCAGCTTGACCTGAGGAGCTCGTCGGGTTCGACGACCAGGTCCAGGGAGCGGTAATAGCTTTTGACGACGAGGGACATGGAGCATCCAAAAAAAGGCGGCGGTCCGGGCGAAAAAACCTTGACAAAAAGAGCGCAGCCCACGGCCCGAAAAGCCTCCGCCCGCCCGGAGGCGGCCCTCGGCGGCGGGGGGCGAAAAAAGCAGGACGTCCGACGGCTTCGCTCATTATACGTCCTCGGCCGACTTTTGGCAAGATGATTATAATTAAAAAAATACTTAATTAAGATTATTAATTATAATTTTAAATTAAATTTTAAACAATAATTAAAACATAGGGGCATGCTCAGTCTCACGCCTGAAACACGGAGGCTCTCCAGCTTGGTCTTTCAGCCCGTCCTTCCGCCTCCGGCGGACGGCCTTGGAGCTAGCTTTTTTTCGGCCGCCCAGCTTCGTCGTGCGGCCGAATTGTGCGCTAGGCTTTCTTGGTTTTTTCGGGCCGAGGTCGCGTTGGGGACCAGGCGTTTTTTTCGAGGCCGGTCCGAGGCCAGGTCGACGTCAGGCCGGACTGGACGCAGGGGGCGTCCTGTTTTGAGCGCAGGCGGCGTCTCCGCTGGAGAACAAGCTCCGGCGGGGATTTGACGAGGGACAAAGAGGACCCGACGGACTTCGAGGTCGGGGACGTTGAGGTCCGGAGGGAGACGGAACTGCGCGAGGCGCTGAGTTGGACGAACTGGCGGCGTGGTTGATGGCTGATTAGGCGACCGGGGGTTCTTGCTTCGCGTATTCCGTCTTTGAGCAAAAACATTCCGCCTCGGTCGTCCACGATCCGCCTGACTTAGCGGGTGAAAATCGGCCGCGAGCGCCAGGAGCCATCGCCAGACCGCTTTGCGTCAGAGCCCCAAAATTGAATATCTCCTTTGCCCTGGCCTTTGGTCCTGCCCGGCCTTTTGGTCGCGGCCGGCCCTTGGTCCTGGCCGGCCTTTGGTTCCGGCCGGCCTTTGGTTCCGGCCGGCCTTTGGTCCGCGGCCAGCCTTGGGTCGCGGCTGGCCTTGGGTCGCGGCTGGCCTTGGGTCGCGGCTGGCCTTGGGTCGCGGCTGGCCTTGGGTCGCGGCTGGCCTTGGGTCACGGCTGGCCTTGG
Organism: Deltaproteobacteria bacterium; assembly: GCA_031269485.1. Classification (GTDB taxonomy): domain Bacteria; phylum Desulfobacterota; class Desulfarculia; order Adiutricales; family Adiutricaceae; genus JAISZC01. Next base: position 382 of record JAISZC010000102.1, on the reverse strand, counting down.
GTCGCGGCTGGCCTTGGGTCGCGGCCAGCCTTGGGTCCCGGCCAGCCTTGGGTCCCGGTAGGCCTTGGTCCGCGGCCGGCCCTTGGTCCTGGCCGGCCTTTGGTCCCGGTAGGCCCTGGGCCGCGGCCAGCCTTTGGTTCCGGCCAGCCTTTGGTCCTGGCCGGCCTTGGGTCGCGGTAGGCCTTGGGTCGCGGCCGGCCTTTGATCCCGGCCAGCCTTGGGTCCCGGTAGGCCTTGGTCCGCAGCCGACCTTTGATCCCGGCCAGCCTTGGGTCCCGGTAGGCCTTGTGCCGCGGCCGACCGTTGGTTCCGGCCGGCCGGTGGTCCGCGGCCGGCCTTTGATCCCGGCCAGCCTTGGGTCCCGGTAGGGCTTGGTCCGCAG
>JAISZC010000016.1 GCA_031269485.1 Deltaproteobacteria bacterium | reverse complement strand
GGCCGACGTTCGGGTTCGCCGTCCGTCGGCGACAGCCCGCCCAAATCGGCTGAACCTTTCCCGAACCCGTCATGATCAGACTGCTCGACCTGAAAAAAAGCTACGGCCGCGTCAAGGCCCTCGACGGCCTGACCCTCGAGGTCGGCCGCGGGGAGCTGTTCGCCTTCCTGGGTCCCAACGGGGCCGGCAAGACCACGACCATCCGCATCCTCAACGGCCTGTCGCGGCTGGTCGCCGGTCAAGCTTGGGTGGGCGGGCTGGATTTGCAAAAAGAGCCCTTGGCGGTCAAGCGGCTGTGCGGTCTGGTGGCCCAGCACGTCAACCTCGACGGGGAGCTGTCCGTCCAGGAAAACCTTGACGTCCACGGCCGCCTCTACGGGCTGGACCGCCGCGCCAGGCGCGAACGCGCCTTGGAATGCCTGGAATACGTGGAGCTGGCCGACCGGGCGGACAGCTTGGCGCGGACGTTGTCGGGCGGGCTCAAGCGGCGGCTGATGATCGCCCGGGCCTTGACTCATGGGCCTAAATTGCTTTTTCTCGACGAGCCCACCGCCGGGCTCGATCCGGCCATCAGGCGGCGCATTTGGAGCTTGATCAAGAAAGTCAACCAGGACGGGACGACCATTTTTCTCACCACTCATTACATCGAGGAGGCCGAGTTTTTGGCCGAACGGGTGGCTTTCGTCAACCAGGGCCGCCTGGTGCGGGTCGGGGCCCCTCGGGACATGATGGACGAGCTGGGCCAGTGGGCGGTGGACCGCCACGGCGAGGAGGCGACCGTCTTTTTTTCCGAGCGCGAGGCGGCGGCGGCCGAGGTGAGGAGCTTGGAGGGCGGCGCCGCCGTCCGGCGCGTCAACCTGGAGGACGCCTTTTTGGCCTCGACCGGCCGGAGGGTCAAGCCATGAACGCCTGGGCGGCCGTCTACCTGCGGGAAATGCTCATCCTCAAGCGTCGTTTCAAGCGCCAGGTGTGCGCGATGAGCGTCTCGCCCCTTTTGTACCTGCTGACTTTCGGCTTCGCCTTGGGCGGCTCGGTCCGCGTCGGCGGACGGGATTATTTGGAGTTCCTGGTGCCAGGGCTCGCGGCCATGACCAGCCTGACCCAGTCCTTCGCCATCGCCGGGGAGATCAACGTCGCCCGCTTCTACCTCCACGTCTTCGAGGAGTTCCAAGCCGCCCCCATCTCGCGTCTGGCCTACGTCTTGGGCGAGATAGCCGCCGGCCTGACCAGGACCTTGCTGGCCCTGGCCGTCGTGCTGGGCCTGGGCTGGCTCTTCGGGGTGAGGCTCAGCTACGGGCCGTTCTTCTGGCTGGCTCTGGGCCTCAACAGCTTCGCCTTCGCCTCGCTGGCCGTGGCCATGGCCATGCTGGTCAAATCCCACGCCGACCAGAGCCTTTTGAACAACTTCGTCATCACCCCCATGGCCTTTTTGGGCGGCACCTTCTTTCCCTTGGAAAATTTGCCCGGCTGGGCCCAGGGGCTTTTGCGCCTGTTGCCGCTGTCGCACGCCTCCAAGGCCGCCAGAGCCGCCGCCTTCGGGCAGCCCCCGGAAATTTGGCCCTACCTCGTCTTGGCCGGCGCGGCGGCCGCCTTTTTGGCTCTGGCCGTCCTGGCCGTCTCCAAAGCCCGCGATTGACGGGCGGATTTCGGGAGGCGCGCCCTTGACCGCCGCCGCCGAACTCCTGCGGCCTCGGCGCGCGCTGCGGCTCGCGCTGCTCCATCTCGACGCGCGGCGGGGGCGGCCGGCCGAGAACCGGCAAGCCCTCTTGGACCTTTGCGATCAAGCCGGCTCGCGGGGGGCTTCGGTGATCTGCGCCCCGGAGATGTGCCTCTCCGGCTACGTCTTCGACAGCCGACAAGCCGTCGAGCCCCACGTCGAGACCGCCGACGGCCCCACGGCCCAATCCCTGGCCCGGACGGCCGCCCGCTGGGGCGCCTACGTCTGCGCCGGCTGGGCCGAGCGCGCGCAGTCCGGCCTTTTCTTCAATTCCGCCTTCGCCTTCGGTCCCGACGGCCGCCTGCTCGCCCGGCGGCGCAAGCTCCGCGCCGAGCGACGCTGGGCCGCCGACGGGGCGGCTGTCCAAGACGACGTCTTCGAGACGCCCTGGGGCCGAGTCGGCCTGCTGGTCTGCGCCGACGTCTGGCTCGGGCTCCTGCCTCGCGCGGCGGCTCTCAAGGGCGCCGCGCTCCTGCTCGTGCCCGCCAACTGGCCGCCGACCGCCTCTTTCCCCCTGGATCTTTGGCGCCTGCGGGCCTGGGAAAACGGCCTTTGGCTGGCCGTCGCCAACCGCGGCGGGGCCGAGGCGGGCTTTGACTGCACGGCGGCTCAAAGCTGCGTCGTGGGGCCCGACGGCCAGGTGTCGGCCGTCTGGCCCGGCCGTCGTCAGGGCGGCTTTCATGGCGGCTTTCAAGACCCGGCCCCAAGTCGCGACGGCCAGGCGCCCGAGGGCCTGCTGCTGGCCGATCTGCCTTTGGACGCCGACGGGCGTTTGCCTTTCGTCGACCGGTCGGCCGGCCGCGAACCGGAGCGCTGGCGGCGGCTCGCCGCCGGGCGGCCGAAAAACTTCTCGCCGCCGGGCCGGCCTCGCGGCCGCCTCGTGGTCCACGCCGCGGCGCTCGACGGGCAGGTCCCAGCTTTTTTGGAGCTGAAGTCGTGCCGGCCTGGTTCGCTGATTCTGCTGCCGCGCCGGTCCTGGCGGGCCGAGGAGCTTGATTTCTTGGCGGCCTGGGGCCGCGTCCGCCGGACGACCTTCGTCGGCGGCTCGGCGGACGGGAGCTTTTTCGCCCGCGGCGCCGTTTCCGCCGTCCGCCTTTGCGACGGCGGCTGGACCATTTTGGACCTCGGCCCGGCTCGGGCCTTGCTGACTGACTGGGCGACCCTGGCCCAGCCCGAAACGGCCGCGGCGGCGGTCAAGGCGGGCGTCGACTTGCTCCTGTGCCCGCAGACGCGGCTCTCCGCCCAGGATCTCTTTTGGGCCCGGCTCCGAGCCGTCGATCAGCTCCCCGTGGCCGTCGCCGCCCCGGAGGGGGCGGTCGTGAGCCTTCCGCCCGAGGGTCACGGCCCAGGCCAAGCGGTCTACGGCCGCGCCGGCCGGCTCGTCTCGTTGGCGGCGGACTTGGACCGTCGCCCGCTCGTGGAGCCACGGCTGGATTATGGGGTTATTTTCGGCGTTCAGGCCTGAGGCGGGCAGAGCGGAGGCAATTTAAACGAAATAGACGGCCAAGTTGCCAATATTTGGCTCCAACATTTATAAAAATTATTATTATACCCTAGTCGCTCCGGCAAAAAGGCCTATTTACCCGGAATAGCAGGATAAATCCTGTGAAATGGCCCCTCGGGGCTCGCATTCTTGACTGGCAACCTAAGTCCTTGCAATCACGGAAAAATGTCCAATCACCGGTCGGCAACTTCCTGGGCGAGGCCGAAGTGGTGCGCATCAGCTTCACGCCCGGCGATCAAATGGCTAAATTGGGCCTGAAGTTCCACGACCTGGACATGACCGCCAC
>JAISZC010000213.1 GCA_031269485.1 Deltaproteobacteria bacterium | reverse complement strand
TTTATCAATATATAAAAATTTGATATATTTTTTTCGACCTTAAGATATCTAATCCTTTGACAAGAACATTTTTATCTTAAATCGAAAAAAAACACCTGGCGGCCACTCTTGGCCGCGGCCTGGTTGCTCCGGCTTGGCGCGACTTTGCGGACTGCGACCTCGACGAGGTCAGCGGCTGCGCCTTCGGGCTGGGCGTGGCTCTGGCGGCCAGGCTCAAGCGCGGCCTGTCCCCCGCCTCTACGAAGGGGATTTACATTTTTTGACGCAGTTTTAAAAAAGGACTGGCAACTGCATGCTGCAATTAAGACAAGACCGCTTTTATTAAGGATTAAATCAACAAATAAAAGATGGTCCCATAAATTCCGCGCCCAGGGCGCCGGGGCCCTGAACCCTGGGGCCCTTTTTCCGCAAAGCGGACCTTTTGGCCGGGCGCCGGTTTCCGGACATTGCCGTTTTGTTCCGACAGGGCCGATTTTTCAGCGCTTAAGCCGCTGAAGGAAACGGCGGGCCAAAACGAGCCAGACGGCCGTCTTGCCGTCCCGTTCCTGTCGCTGTATAATTCGTCCCTTTTGCTGTATAATTTCGCCATGTCGCCCGCCGGCCGCCGGCCATGCCGCCGCCCGCCTTGAGCGGGCGGGGACGGCCTGGCCGCCACGCTCGCCCAAGCCTCCAATCGACTCCGCCAGCCGGACACGGCCAGGGGAGCGGGACCATACCGCCTATGCGAACTTTGTACACCGTCGTCTACGCCGCGGCCTTCTGCCTGGCCTCGCCCTATTGGCTGATCCGCGGCCTGTTCAGCCGGGCCTACCTCAAAAACCTCAGGAGCCGCTTCATCGGACCGGGCCGCATTTTGCCCAAGCGCTCGGGCCGGCCGCGGGTGTGGGTCTGGGCCATGAGCCTCGGCGAAGTGCTCTCGGCCCGCGAGCTGGTCCGGGAATTGGCCGGCTCCGGGGCCGACGTGATCGTCACGGCCACCACCCTCGCCGGCCTCGCCATGGCCCGCGCCGTCTGGCCCAAGCTGCCCGTGCTGCCCTCCCCCCTCGATTTTTCGCTCTCCACCCGCCGTTTCATCGCTTTGGTCGAACCCGACGCGCTCATCCTGGTCGAGACCGACATCTGGCCTGGCGTCCTGTGGGCCATGAAGCGCCGCGGGCTGGCCACCGCCCTGGTCTCGGCGCGGCTCTCGCCGCGCTCCTTCAAAAATTACCGCCGCATCCGCTTCTTTTGGGGCCGGGTGCTGAGGCTCTTCGACCGCGTCGCCGTCCAGACCGAGGAAGACCGCGCCAAGTTCGTCGTCCTGGGCGCCGAGCCGTCTCATGTGGCCGTCACCGGCAATCTCAAGTTCGACCAGCCTGTCGACGTCCTGCAGGCCGCCGACCGCCGCGGCCTTTTGGACGAATCGGGCTGGCCGGACGGACGCTGGCTGGTGGCCGGCAGCACCCATCTTGGCGAGGAAACCGTCATCCTGCGCGCCTTCCAGGATCTGCTGCCGAAATATCCCGATCTCAAGCTCCTCGTCGCCCCCCGGGATCGCCACAAGTTCGCTCTGACCTACCGGGAGATTTTGGAGTTTTTCCCCCACGAAACGGCCAGACGCAGCGCTCCGGCGCCGACCGACGCCCAGGCCAAGGTCTTTCTCCTGGACACCTTGGGCGAGCTGGAGCGTTGGTACGCCCTGGCCGAGACGGCGCTGATCGGCAAGAGCTGGCCGGGGGCCCACGAAGGCGGCGGCCACAACCCCCTGGAGGCCGCCGTCCGCGGCCGTCCGGTGCTCTCCGGCCCGCGCGTCCACAATTTCAAGTGGATATACCAAGGCCTCACGGAGGCCGGCGGGGCCCTTTTGGTGGACCGCAACGGCCTGACGGACGCCTTGGACCGGCTGCTGGCCGATCCGGCGACGGCCGACGAGATGGGCCGCAAAGGCCGGGAGTTCGTGGAAACCCACCGGGGCGCGGTCAGCGCGACCCTCAAGTTCGTCGCCCCCTTGGTTCCCCAGCGATGACCCTGCGCCCGCCGGCCGCGCTCCAGGCGACGCTGCGGCCGGCGCTGCGCCCCTTGGGCGCCATGTGGGGCTGGCTGATGAAGCTCCGCCGGGAGGCCTACGAGGCGGGGCTTTTGACCTCGGCCGCCGCCGACCGGCCAGTCGTCTCCGTGGGCAACCTGACCCTGGGCGGCAACGCCAAGACCCCCATGTGCCTTTTCTTGGCCGCGGCCCTGGCGCGGCGCGGCCTGCGGCCGGCCATCCTCAGCCGCGGCTACGGCCGCCTCAGGCGCCGGGACCTGCCCGACCCGGTGGTGGTGTCCACGGGCGAGGGGCCGCTGGTGGGCGCGGCCTTCTCCGGCGACGAGCCGCGGCTGCTGGCCCTCCGCTCCCAGGCCATCGTGGTGTGCGCGAACCAAAGGCGCCTGGCCGCCGAAGCGGCCGTGGCGCTGGGGGCTGACGCACTGATCCTCGACGACGGCTTTCAGCATCTGGCCCTCAAGCGCGATCTCGACATTTTGATGATTCAAGCCCAGGCCCCCGCCGGCGACGGCTTGGTCTTCCCGGCCGGCCAGCTGCGCGAAGCTTTCCAAGCCCAGCGCCGGGCCCACCTGCTGGTGGCGGTGGACCGCCGGCCCGCCGCGGGGCCAGGCCAGGCGGCCGGCCAAAAATTCGGCCGGCCGTCGAACCAGGCGCCCGGCCGACGGCCAGGCCCCGAGCTCGACGAAACGGCGGCCGAAACGACCAGTTCCAAGCCCGCCGACGGCGGCGGGCCGGCGTCCGGGCCGCCGCCCGGCGCCCAGTTCAGCTTTCAGCCCAGCTTTCAGCCCGCCTCTCAGTTCGACTTTCAGCCCGACTTTCAGTCCGCCCGCCCGCCCGCGGCCCGGCCTTCGACCGCTCCGCGGCCCGACCCCCGCCTTTTGGAGCTGGCCCGCGGCCGCCCGTTGCACTTGGCCCGCGTCGAGCCGCTGGGTTTTCGGCGGCTCGACGGCGGCCCGCTCCTGCCTTTGGACTTTCCGGCCGGCCAGCCGACGGCCGCCTTCTGCGGCCTGGCCCGACCGGAAGCCTTCCTGGCGACGCTGGCGGAACTGGACTTGCGGCCCGCGGCCTTCGAGGCTTTTTCCGACCACGTCCGCTACGGGCCGAAAAAATTGGGCGCCCTGACGGCCCTAGCCGCACGCTCAGGCGCCCGGTGGCTGCTGACCACGGCCAAGGACGCGGTCAAGCTGCCGCCGCGGCTGCCGCTCCCGACGCTGGCGCTGGAGACCGAGCTGCGCCTCGACGACCCGGAGGCCTTTATCCAGAAAGTCTTCGCCGGCCTGCAGGCTTGGACATGAACGGCCCCGCCGAACGCCGGGACGGCCCCATGTCGCCCGGACGCCCCCTTGCGGACCGCCCCGACGCCCCGGGCTGCCTGATCCGCGGCCTGAACTGGCTGGGCGACGCGGTGATGAGCCTGCCGGCCCTGGCCGCCCTCCATCGGGCCCGGCCCGAGCGGCCCCTGACCGTCGTGGCCCGCGCCGGCTCGGCCGACGTCTACCGCTCTCAACCGGGCGTGGCCGAGGTGCTGCTTGAGGACCGCTCGGCCGCCTCGCGCCTCAAAACCGTCGCCGCCCTCCGCCGCCGCGTTTTCCTGGCCGGCCTGGCGTTGCCCAACTCCCTGTCGTCGGCCCTGACGATCTTCGGCGCCGGCGCCCCCCGCCGCGTCGGCTACGCCCGCAACCTGCGCAGCCCCCTGTTGACCACGGCCGTCGAGCCTCGCCCGCAGGAGACGGCCGCCCATCTGAGCTTCAGCTTCCTGCGCCTGGTGGAGGCGCTGGGCTTCGCGGCCCCCTTCAGCCTGCCCCGCGCGCCGCTCCCGCCGCTCCCCGACGGGCTCGAGCTGCCCGACGGCTTTCGGCTGGCCCTGGCCCCGGGCGCGGCCTTCGGGAGCGCCAAACGCTGGCCCGCGGAGCTTTTCGCCCATACGGCCAAGCTAGTCCTGGCCGGCCGCCCCGGGACGGCCATCGTGCTGGGCGGCCCGGCGGAAATCCCGGCCGCCGACGAAGTCGCCGCCCGTCTGGCCGGCGGCCCTCCGGCGCTCAACCTGGCCGGCCGCACGACCTTGGCGCAGGCCATGGCCGTCTTGGGCCGCTGCCATCTGACGGTGGCCAACGACTCGGGAATGACGCACCTGTCGGCCGCTCTGGGCGTGCCGGCGGCGGCCGTCTTCGGCCCCACCAACCCGCTGGCCACCGGCCCGCTGGGCCGACGCTGCGTCGCGCTGAGGCGGCCGGCCGTCTGCTCGCCCTGCCGTTTTCGGGACTGCCCCAAGCCCCGCCGCCTGTGCTTCGACGGACTGACCCCGACGGAGACGGCCGAAGCCGCCCTGCGGCTTTTGGACCCGCCGCCCCAGGGCCGGGGGGCGCTGTTTTGGCGGCCGACGGCCGCGCCGGGCTGGACGCCGCCCTGGTCGGCCGACCGGAGAGCCGAGCCTCTGGACGGCGCGGCGGCTGACTTGGCGGCCGACTTGGCGGCCGACTTGGCGGTCGGCCTGGCGATCGACTTGACGACCGACTTGGCCGCCGGGCAGGGAGGAAGCCTGATGGACGGCCCGGCGAACGGCGAGCTGGCGGCCAACTTGGCGGCCGGGCAGCGGGGAAGCCTGACGGACGGCCCGACGAACGGCGAGCTGACGGCCAACTCGGCGAACCGTCTGGCGAACCGCCTGGCGAACGACTTGACGACCGAGGACGGCTGGCCGACCAGCTGGCCCCGCAGCTTGGCTCTGGCCGTCCCGCTGGACCACCCGCTCGGCCCGGCCGGCCCGGCCGGCCCGGCCGGCCAAACTGAGGCCCGGCCGCCCGACGCCCGAGCCGGCCGGCCGCCGGCCGACGTCCCGCCGCCCCCCCCGCTCCGGTCGGCCGCCGAGGCTCGGGCCTTTCTCCAAAAACGCGGCCTGTCGCCGGCCGCCTCGCTGTGGCTGACCGACGAGCCCGCCGATTTGGACGTCGCCGCCGGCTGCGGCGCCCGCTCGGCGCTGCTGATGACCCCCAAGGTCCTGGCCGGCCTGCCCGCCCTCCTCCAAGGCGGCCTGCTGCCGGACATGGCCGTCCCCGACCCCGGCCGCGCCCTGGAATGGCTGGCGGCCCTGGAACGCCCCGACGATTCAGGACATGTCGCATGACCGACCCCCGCAGCATCCTGGTCGTCAAAATGAGCGCCCTGGGGGACGTCATACACGCCCTGCCGTGCCTGCACGCCTTGCGAACCATGTTTCCCCGGGCCCGCATCTCGTGGCTCGTCGAGCCGCAGTTCGCGCCGCTGCTGCCCGGCCCGCCCCTGCTCGACGAGGCCGTGATTTTCCGCAAAAACGATCTGCGCCGCCTGAGCCTGCGGGGCCGCCTGGCCTACCTCCGGGAACTGCGGCGCGAGCTGCGGACCCGCCGCTTCGATCTGGCCCTCGACCTCCAAGGCCTCCTCAAAAGCACCCTGCCGATCCTGCTCAGCGGCGCCCGCCGCCGCCTGGGCTACTGCGAAATGCGCGAGGGCAGCTTTTTGTTCACCAAGCCCGTCCGCGGCCCTCACGCCGACGGCCACGTCGTCCAACGCTACCTCGACGTCGTCAGAAGCCTCGGGCCGATCCCCGAGGAGACGGTCTTTCCCCTGCCGGACTTTTCGGCCGAAACGGCCCAAGTGCGGGCCCTGCTGGCCGCCCAACAGGCGCCCGCGCCCTGGGCCGTCCTTTTTCCCGGAGCCGGCTGGACGTCGAAGCTGTGGCCGGCGATCAAATACGCTCAACTGGCCCGACGTCTGGCCGAGCTGGGCCTGACCCCCGTCATCGGGGGCGCCCCGGGCGAAGCCGAGCTGGGTCGACAAATCATCCAGCTGGCCGCCCCGCTCAAACCGGCCGACCTCGTCGGCCGCACGAGCCTCAGAGAGCTCATGGCCCTGACGGCCCAGGCCGCCGTCTGCGTCGGGGCCGACACCGGCCCGCTGCACCTGGCCGCGGCCGCCGGCTCGCCCACGGTCTCGCTCTTCGGGCCCAGCAGCGGCGAGCGGGCCGGCACCTACGGACCCTTGAGCCGCTACGTCTCGGGCGGGGCGGAGTGCTCGCCGTGCTTCAAACGGCGCTGCCCGAAAAAGACGGCCTTCTGCATGGACCTCATCGACGTCGAGACGGTCTGGGAGGCTTGTCTGGAGTCCTTGGCCGCCGGCCGCCAGGCCAAGTCGGACCCCCAGAAGTCGGGCCCCCAGAAGTCGGACCGCCAGAAGTCAGACCTCAAGAAGTCAGACCTCAAGAAGTCGGACCACCAGAAGCCCGGCCCCCAGCCCGCCGACGGCCGGCCGGCCCGCGCCGAAAGCCCGACGTCGGACGCCTGACGCCGGCCCACGAACCTAAAACCGCCGACTCGCTCGCCAGCCCGAACGCCGTCCTGGCTCGAGCCGACGCCGTCCGGCGGAGAGCTCGCCAGCTGACCGGGCGGCGAAGCCGCAGCGCCGCGCCCCGAACGGTCCGAACGCGGCTCCGGGCTCGAGACGGGGCCGCCGCGCCGACTCGCTCGCCAGCCCGAACGCCGTCCTGGCTCGGGCCGACGCCGCCCGGCCGGAGAGGCCGCCAGCTGACCGGGCGGCGAGGCCGCAGCGCCGCGCCCCGGACGGTCCAAACGCGGCTCCGGGCTCAAGACGGGGCCGCCGCGCCGACTCGCTCGCCAGCCCGAACGCCGTCCTGGCTCCGGCCGACGCCGCCCGACTGGAGAGCTCGCCTGCTGACCGGGCGGCGAGGCCGCAGCGCCGC
>JAISZC010000086.1 GCA_031269485.1 Deltaproteobacteria bacterium | reverse complement strand
GAACTCGGCCCCCAGACGCGCCGCGTCCTGCGGCCTTTTTGCGGGACCGGTCGCCAGACCGCCCGTCGGGCCGACCTCCAGGCCAAAGGCCTCGCCGTTCGGCGCCGTTTTTCGGGGCGGCGCCTGAGCCGTTCCGACAGGGCGAGCCTTGATCGCTTTTTTTTTCGACTTCAATTATAAACGTGGCGCAAAAACCAAAATAGCAACAAAAAAGTAATTTTTTGTCTTTATTGTCAAGCAATTATTTCAGCCATCCAGATGAAAGCTAAAATTTTTTGCGCCAAAATTTTTTAGGCTCGCAAACGTCACCCCACGCTTCTCGCCTCAGGTCTCGGAGTCCTCGCCGACGGGTCGCCACAGCGAACCGTCGAGCCTGATTGGCTTGGGCGTCTCCCGCCGCCGGCTCAAAGACTCTATTTTCAGGCTCTGACGTCGACAAATGAGCTCCACCAGCTTGGCCACCTTTTCCACGGCCAAATCGACGTCCAGCGAAACTTCTTCATGAGTCAGCCGCAGCACCGTGCAGCCGCCGACCGTCAGCAGATAGTCGCGCCATCTGTCTTGCACGAAATTTTTGTGCTTTCTGTGATAGACGAAACCGTCGACCTCCACCACCAAGCCGCCTTCAGGCCAAAAAAAGTCAGGCTGGCAGCTCCAGCCTTCTTCGCCCTCGACCTCCACGGGCCAATTGGACAAAAAAAGTCCGGCCAGCCGCGGGTCTCTGCTCAGCCTGTCATGCAGCACGTTTTCGCCCGGGCTGCCGGGATGCGGCTGGCCGGGCTCGGGATGATTGGGCTTGCGGGCTTCCTGGCCGGCCTTCCCGCCGGCTGAGACGGGCTGGCGCCCTTCGCCTTCCGCAACGGCAGGGCCGCCGCCGGCGACGGCCGGCCCCAAATCCTCGCCAGCCGTAGGCTCTTCGCTCGGCGTCTCGTCGGGCTTTGGCTTTTCGCTCAGCTCTTCGGCTGGCGTCTCGCCGGGCTTTGGCGCTTCGCCAGGCTCTTTGACCGGCGCCTCGCCGGGCTTTGGCTTTTCCGGCTCAAGGCCCTCGTCGCCTGGCGTCGGGCCCTCGCCGAGCCAGGGGTCCATAAAGTCGACCTGTCGCGCCGGGTCCTGGCCGACCGGCCAGCCGCCGCCCGGTCCGGCCGGCGCCCAGGCCGTCGGCCGACGCCACGGCCCCCGCCACGACGCGCCCGGTTCGGCCAGGCCTGCGCCAGTCGCGTCGAGCGCCGGCCGCCAATCGCTGACGTGGCAGAGCAAGGAGGCGTAGTCGGGTTCCCCGAGCTGATCGTCGGGCAAAAAGACCGTCACGTCAAGGCCTGACGTTTCGGCCAGCCAGTGCATGGTCTTGGCGAAGCTCAGGCGGCCGGTTCGGCCGCCGCCGGCCGGAACGACCACGTGAAAGCCGGCCGCCTGGCGTCCGACGGCCAAGGCCAGCTGCTTGACCTCAAATTCCGGGGCCATTTGGGGGAAAAGCGGGACGCGTCCGGCGGCCGCGGCCGCGGCGGCCCGCCTCAGCCAGGTCGGGTCCAAGCCCTTGACCTCCCCCAGCAGATCGCGCAGGGCCAGATCTCGCGGCCAAGCCGCTTCGTCGGGCGTGGGCTCGTGGTCGAACCATTGGGGAAAAAGCTGCCAAGCCGTCTCGGCCAGGGCTTGCCGGGCCGCCTGGAAGGCCCCGCCGAGCGGGACGGCCTCGACCTCCAGGCACGCCGGCTCGCCGGGCCGCGAGCGAAAAGCCCGCAAAACCGTCAGGGCCGTCAGACCATGGGGATAAATCACCGCGGCGACGGCGCCCGACATGAGCTCAGCCCGCCTGCTGGCCGTTGGACCCGGCGCCGGCCGCGGAGCAGTCCCCGCCGGCGCGCGACTCGACGCTCGGTCCCTCCAGCTCGGCCGGCGGCTCGCCGCCCAGCTCGGACAGCGGCTCGCCGCCCAGCTCGTCGTCCGGCTCGTCGTCCGCGACGCCGCCGGCCCCCGGCTCAGGCTCAAGGCCGGCCGTCATGGCCTCCAGGGCCGGCAGGTTGACCTTGCCCAGCGGCGTCATGGGCAGGCTTTTGATCATGATCAGGCTCTTGGGGGCGCAGAGGTCGGCCAGGCCGGCCGCCCGGACGGCCTGGCGCAATTGGCCCAGATCCGGGCGATCAGAGCCGGCGACGACCAGAGTCAGCCTTTCCCCGCGGACCAGGTCGGGCCGGGCCAGCACGGCCAACGTCCGGCCAGGCCACAGCGTCCCGGCCACCTCCTCGACGGCGGCCAAGGAGACCATCTCGCCGCTGATTTTGGCGAAGCGTTTCAGCCGCCCCCGGAGCCACACGAAGCCGCCGTCGTCGACCTCGACGACGTCGCCGGTGACATGCCAGCCGTCGGGCGGGGGCTGGATTTCGCCGGGGCGGTCGGCCAGCAGATAGCCCAGCATGACGTTGGGCCCGCGGACGGCCAGCCGGCCGCCGGCGGCCAGGCCCGGGGCGGGGTCGAGCCGCCATTCCAGGTCCGGCAGAAAGCGGCCCACCGAGCCGTCGCGGTAGCGCATCCGGGAGCCCAAGGCCAGGATGGGGGAGGCCTCGGTCACCCCGTAGCCCTCAAAGAGGCGCAAGTTGAGCTTGCGGACGTAGAGCTCGGCGGTGGAGGCTTTGAGCTTTTCCGCCCCCACGAGCATGAAGCGCACGTCGTGAAAATCGTAGGGGTGGGCGTTGCGGCCCCAGGCCGCGGCGAAGGCGTCGGTGCCGACGACCACGGTGGCCTTGACGTCGTAGATCAGCTCGGGGACGGCCTTGACGTGGAGGGGATTGACGTGCGAATACGAGCGCATGCCGGTGACCAGCGGCAGCACCAGGCCCACGTTGAGGCCGAAGGCGTGGAAGGCCGGCATGGGGTTGAACAGGACGTCGTCCTCGTTGATCTCGACGAAGCTCTTGGCCTGATGGATATTGGCCAAAAGGTTGCGGTGGCTCAGCGCCACCCCCTTGGGCCTGCCCTCGGAGCCGGAGGTGAAGACCACGACCGCGGCCATGTCGGGG
>JAISZC010000080.1 GCA_031269485.1 Deltaproteobacteria bacterium | reverse complement strand
CCCAAGCCGCCCGACGCCTCGTCGGCGCCTTCGCCGGACTCGCGGGCGGCGTCGGAGGTCACGCCGCCTGAGGCTTCGCGGAACGGACCGCCAAAGGAAGCGGCTTCGCCGGAAGCGTCAAGCGACGGGCCGGCCAAGCGCGGCCGGCCGGCCGGCGCCACGACCATCCGGCTCGAGACGCCCGATTCCTTCGGCGGCCGCAGTTTGAGCGTCTCGGCGCCGCAGGCCGCCGAGACGGGCCGCCGCGAGCCGCCGAACGACGGAGGAGAGGCTGAAAAGGCCGACGACCAGTTCGGCCGCGGGCCCGGCGACAGGCCAGGCGACAGGCCCGACGAGGGCGAGGACGTCGAGGCCTTCGGCGGCCTCGGTCCGGCCGTCTCGCGGCCCGAGCCCGCCTGGTCGCCGACCAGGGAGTTTCTGGCCGAGTTCGCCTCCAACCGGACGGGTCTGGCCGGCTTGGCGCTGCTGGCCATCATGGCCCTGGCCGTCACGGCCGGGCCGTCCATCCGGGGCCTGGACCCCTTCGACATCGTCTCGGCCCCCTTCATGCCGCCGGATCGCGCCACGCCCTTCGGCGCCGACTACGTGGGCCGGGACGTCCTGGCCGGCACGCTCCACGGCGGGCGGGCCTCGTTGGCCGTGGGGCTGTCGGCGGCCGCCTTGACGGCGGCCATCGGCCTGACGGTCGGGGTCTTGGGCGGCTGGTTCGGGGGCAAGCTCGACGCCGTCCTCACCAAGACGACCGAGTTTTTCCAGGTGCTGCCGACCTTGCTTTTCGCCATGGTCCTGGTGAGCGTCTTCTCGCCGTCGTTGCGCACGGTGGCCTTGGCCATCGGGGCGACGAGCTGGATGAACGTCGCCCGTCTGGCCCGAGCCGAAATGATGCGCCTGAAAAACCTCGACTTCGTGTCCTCGGCGGCCGCCTCGGGGGCTTCGGGGCTCTACGTCATGACCCGGGTCGCGCTCCCCAACGCCTTGCCGCCCATCATCGTCCAGGCCGCCTTCGACGTCAGCTGGGCCATTTTGCTGGAAGGCAGCCTGAGCTACCTGGGCCTGGGCGATCCCAACCGCATGAGCTGGGGCCTGATCATCGGCCAGAACAAGAACTACGTCCTCGACGCCTGGTGGACGGTGGTCTTTCCCGGGGCGGCCATTTTTCTGTCGGTGCTGGGCGTCTGCCTGGCGGGCGACGCCTTGAACGACGCCCTCAACCCCCGGCTGCGCCGGCGCTGAGGCCAATCGGAGGTCGACCATGGCGGTTTTGGCCGTCGAGGAGCTGCAGGTCGATTACCTGCGCAAGGGCCGTCGGCTCAAGGTGCTCGCCGGCGTCTCGCTGACCGTCGAGGAGGGCCGGACGCTGGCGCTGGTGGGCGAGTCGGGCTGCGGCAAGAGCGTTTTGGCCTTGACGGTGATGGGCTTGCTGCCGGAGGGCTTCGAGCCCTCCGGCGGGCGCGTCGTCCTCGACGGCCTGGAGCTGCTGGGGCTGCCGCCGGCCCGGCGCCGCGGCGTCCGCGGCTCGAAGGCGGCCATGATCTTTCAGGATCCCATGACGGCCCTCAACCCGGTCATGACCGTCGGCGAGCAGGTCGGCGAGGCCTTGCGGCTCCACCAAGGCCTCAGCCGGCGGGCGGCCAAGGCCCGGACGGCGGAGATGCTGGCCGAGGTCGGCGTGCCGGAGGCCGAAAAACGCGTGGGGGCCTATCCTCACCAGTTTTCCGGCGGGCTGCGGCAGCGGGTGATGATCGTCATGGCTCTGGCCGCCAGGCCGCGGCTGCTGATCGCCGACGAGCCCACCACGGCCTTGGACGCCACCGTCCAGGCCCAAATCTTCGATCTGCTCAAGGATCTGCAGAAACGCGCCGGCACGGCGGTGCTGTTCATCACCCACGACCTGGAGGCCGCCGCGACCATGGCCGAGGAGACGGCCGTGCTCTACGCCGGCCGTTGCCTGGAGGCGGGCCGGACCGAAGATGTGCTGGCGAGGCCTCTGCACCCCTACACCCGCGGGCTGACGGCCTGCCGGCCGCGGCTGATCGTCGGGCCGGCGGCTCAGGACGGCGGCCGGCCGGCGCCCTTGGCGGAAATTCCCGGCGTGGTCCCGCCCTTGGGCGCCGCGCCGGACTTTTGCCCCTTCGCCGAGCGCTGCCGGCTGCGCTCGCCGCGCTGCCGCTCGGGCCGACCGGGCCGGATCGAGCTCGCCGACGGGCATTGGGCCGTCTGCGACGGAAAGGAAGCCGCCGATGACTGAAAAGGACCGCCTGAAACCAGGCCTGGCCGGCGCTGGCCGCCAGGAACCGCCCCGCCAGGAGTCGCCCCGTCAAGATTTGGCCCGTCCGGAGGTCGCCCGGAGCAATCTGCTGGTCGTCGAAAACCTGCGCGTCCACTACCGGCTGGCCGGCGCCACCGCCCTGAGCCGCGCCAAGGTCCTCCGGGCCGTGGAGGGCCTGAGCTTCGCCATCCCCCGCCGAGGCGCCCTGGGGCTGGTGGGCGAGAGCGGCTCGGGCAAGTCCACGGCGGCCAAGGCCGTCATGCGCCTGACGCCGGCCTCCGGCCGGGCGTGGCTTGACGGGACCGATCTGCTCCGTCTCGACGGCCGGGCCCTGCGGGCCGTCCGGCCCAGGCTCCAAATGGTTTTTCAAGATCCTTTCTCCTCGCTCAACCCCCGGCGGCGGGCCCTGGAGGCCGTCCGGGAGCCCATGGATCTCAACCGTCTCGGGCCCAAGGACCGCCGCGAGGAGCGGGCCGCGGCGCTTTTGGCCGCCGTGGGGCTTCCGCCTGACTCGGCCAAGCTCTTTCCCCATCAATTTTCCGGCGGCCAGCGCCAAAGGCTCATGATCGCGCGGGCCTTGGCCACTTCGCCGGAGCTGCTGATCTGCGACGAGCCGGTCTCGGCCCTGGACGTGGCCGTCCAGGCCCAAATCCTCAACCTTTTGGCCAAGCTGCAAGCCGAGCTGGGCTTGACCATGCTCTTCATCTCCCACGACTTGGGGGTCGTGCAGCGGGTCTGCCGCCAAGTGGCGGTCATGCATCTGGGCCGGCTCATGGAGCTGGGCCCCCGAGAGGAAATCTTCGCGCTGCCCGCCCACCCCTACACGTGGGCCCTTTTGTCCGCGGCCATGCCCGGCGGCCCGCTCCGCGCCAGCCTGCGGCGGGTTTTCAAGCTGACCGGCGAGGCGCCGGGCCCCTTCGAGGCGATCGAGGGCTGCGCCTTTTCCTCGCGGTGCCCGCTGGTCCGGCCGTTTTGCCGCCGGCAGGCCCCGCCCCCGCTCGAGCTGGGCCGCGGGCGCGTCTCGGCCTGCCATTTGGCGTCGGAAACGGCCGAACTGGGCCGCAGCCTGGTGGGCGGCGAGATCGTCAGCCCGGCCGCCCCGTGGCCGACCTCGACTCG
>JAISZC010000236.1 GCA_031269485.1 Deltaproteobacteria bacterium | reverse complement strand
GCAGCCTTCTCGACTTGGCTCTCGGCGTGGCTTTTGGCGTGGCTTTTGGCGGCTTTAGGTTCCGCGGCCTCCGGAGGCCGAGCCGGCTTCTCGGTCTGAACTTTTTTTGGCGCGGCTTTTTGAACGGTTGTCGCGACGACCTCGACGGCCTTTTTTTTCAGCGCGCCTTTGGCCGCCGAAGCCTTCTCGACTGGGTTCTCGGCGTGGCTCTTGGCGGCTTTAGGTTCCGCGACCTTCGGAGGCCGAGCCGGCTTCTCGGTCTGAATTTTTTTTGGCGCGGCTTTTTCCGGGGTTGTTCCGACGACCCTGACGGCCATTGTTGTAGCCGCGCCTTTGGCCGCCGCAGGCTTCTCGACTGGGCTCTTGGCGGGGCTCTTGACGGCCTTAGGTTCCGCGGCCTTCGGAGGCCGAGCCGGCTTCTCGTTCTGAACTTTCTTTGTCGCGGCTTTTTCCGCGGTTGCCCCGGCGGCCTTGACGCCGCTTTGTTTTGGAGAGCTTTTCGACGCCTTTTCGGTCTGGCCTTTGGAAATTTTCGGCCCGAAGGACGTCGAAGGCGAGGACTCGGAGCGAATTGACGGGAGGTTTTTTCGTTTTTCAGTCATGGCTTGTCCACAGGCCCGGCAAGGAGCTCCTTTATGGCCCGAAGCTCCTTTTTCAATTCGTCGACGAGGTCCTCGGAGGCGGCCTTGGGCGGAGCGCTCTTTTTTTTGCCTCGGACCGGCGAGCCGCCAGCCGGCTCGCCGCGATCGGCCAGGGAGGACGCCGCCGACGTCCGTCCTGGCTTTTCCCGCGGCGCCAAGCCACGCGACGACGCCCAGTCGCGGTCGAGCTTCTTGCGGGCGCCGGCCACGGTGAAGCCTTCGTCGTGGAGAAGGCGCTTGACTTCGAGGAAAACGGCCAAATCTTCCGGCCGGTAGAGGTAGGTGCCGTTTTCCAGGCGCAGCGGCGAGATTTGGGGAAACTGGGAATCCCAGTATCTGACGGCGGAGATGGCGACGCCCAGCAGGGCGGCCAAGTCGGAGGCCTTGAAAAACAGCTTTTCCGGGGGCGCCGGCGTCCCGTCGCGGCCGCCGCCCTTTCGGCGTCCGGATTCCGCGTGGCCCGGCTTAGAGGTCGGCGTCGTCTTGTCCGTCATCCTCGCCGCCGCCAGCGCCGCCCTCGGCCCATGAGGCCGCCGTCTCAGCCCGCCAGGCGTCGCCATCGGACGCGTCGTCCGCCGCGTTGGCGGCGACGTCGCCCCAGCAGACCGCCATATGGTCCCGCAAGGTCCGGCTCATGGCGAAGGTGGGCCTCAGCCTGGCCGGAACGTTGACGGCCGATCCGGTCTTGGGGTTGCGTCCGGGCCGGGCCGGCGTGGGCTTGACCTGAAAACGGCCCAGGTTCTTGATGGCGATTTGGCCGTCGGCCTCGAGAATCTCCGCCACGAGATCCAAAGCCGAGTTAAGGATGTCGTCGGCCTCTCGCGCTGAGATCCTCAACCGTTGACGCACATGTTCAGTTATTTCGGCCCGAGTCAAGGGCTTGACGTCCTTGTTGTTCAAAAGCTCTCCTTCCAGAGCCGCACGATCGCAAAATGTTTTTTTCGCTCTGTTCGTCAGCTTCTGAGCTCGGCGTCAAACTGAGAGGCTAAAACCGACATGGCCGCCGCAAAATAGCAGTTAACCTCTTCATCCGTCAAGTTACGATCTGGTTGTTGAAAAAAGAGGCGCAAGGCCAGGCTTTTTTTGCCGGCCGGCACTTTGTCGCCTTGATAGAGATCAAACACCTTGACTTCGGCTAGGGGCCATTCGGGCCGGCTCGAGACGGCCTCGACCAGCTCGGCGGCCGGAAGGGTCCGATCCACCAGCACGGCCAAATCGCGGGTCACGCCGGGGTAGTTGGACCAGGACGCGAAGGGCTTGCGGACGTCAGGCTGGAGCTGGTCAAGATCCAGCTCGAAGAGATGGACCGCCCCGCCGGCGGACCGCAGGCCCCAGGCCTTGGCGGCCTCGCGGCTCAGGCGGCCCAGATGGCCGACGAGGCGTCCGTCGACCAGCGTTAGGGCCGCCGCGGCCGGGTCGTAGAACGGCGGCAGCTCGCCGTCGCGGCGGCCGAAGGTCAGCGTCAGGCCCAGAGCCTCGGCCAGGGCTTCGACCACGCCTTTGAGATCCCAAAAGTCCGCGGGGCGCTTGGGGTCGCACCACAACCCCGCCCCCAGGGAGCCGGCCAGCAGACCGCCCAAACGCTGGGGCTCCCGCGGCCGGCCGTCCTGGGACCCGGCGTCGGCCAAGAAGACCGCCCCGGCTTCGAAGAGGGCCACGTCCCACCGGCCATAATATTGATTAAGACGCAGGGCCGTCAAAAGGCCCGGGATCAGGCTCGGCCGCAAAACCCCGTGATCTTCGCTCAAGGGGTTTAAAATGGGCGTCAGGTCCCGGCGCCAACGATGGTCGGGTCCCAGCAGGAGCTTGTCGGCGAAGGCGGAGTTGATGAAGGAGTAGCTCAAATGCTCGTCGAAGCCGGCCGCGGTCAGCTCGTCGCGCAGGCGCTCCCGGAGCCGGAAGGCCGGCGGCGGCGGCGCGGCCGGGGCCGGGGGGCGCGGTAGGGTGACAGGCAGGTTTTCAAAGTCCAGGAGTCTGACGACCTCCTCGAAAAGGTCAACCTCCCGGGTCAGATCGGGCCGCCAAGTCGGAAGGGCGGCCCGATATTCGTCCGGGCCCTGGGGTTCGAGCTCCACGCCTACGGCCTGCAGGACCTTGACCATTTCGTCGGCCCGGTGGGCGGCGCCGGAGAGGGCGTTGCAGCGGCCGGGGCTGAAGCTGACAATCTTTTTGGCTACGGGCCTAGGCAGGCGGTCCAGACGACCGCGAGCCGCGCGGCCGCCGGCGAGCTCGGCCAAAAGAGCCGCAGCCCTGTCGACGGCCAACAACGGCCCGTTGGGGTCCTGGCCCCGCTCGAAGCGGTAGGAGGCGTCGGTGCTCAGGCCCAGCGAGCGCGAGGTTCGGCGGATGGCGGCGGGATTGAAGCAGGCCGCCTCCAAAAAAACGTCGCGGGTGCTCTCGTCGACCTCGGTGTTGAGGCCGCCCATGACGCCGCCGAGGGCCACGGGCCTTTCGGCGTCGCAGATCATCACGTTGCGCTCGGCCTTGAGAATTCGCTCCTGCCCGTCGAGGGTCGTGAATTTTTCGCCCGCCGCGTACGACTTGACGACGATCCGCGGGCCGGCCAGCTTTTTCAAATCAAAGGCGTGCAAAGGCTGGCCCAGCTCCAGCATGACGTAATTGGTGACGTCGACGATGTCGCTGACGCTTCTGAGGCCCGCCGAAACTAGCCGCTCGACCAGCCAGTCCGGGCTGGGCCCGGGCGCGACGTCGTTGACGACCCGCCCGGCGTAGCGCCAGCAAAGGTCGGGCGCCTCGATGTCCACGGCGATCTGGCCGGCGGCCTCGCGCTCGGATTCCTGCAAGCCCGCCTGGGGCATTTTTAGCGGCCGCCCCAAGACGGCCGACAAGTCTCGGGCCAGCCCCACCATGCACAAGGCGTCGGACCGGTTGGGGGTGACGCTGATCTCCATGACCCAGTCGACGCGGTCGACGTAAGCGCGCAAGGTCGAGCCGACGGCCGTGCCGGGCTTGAGGGCCATGACCCGATGCGCCTCCGCCGAGAGGCCCAGCTCGGCGGCGGAGCACAATACGCCGCGGGACATTTGGTCCCCAAAACTTTTTTCCTTCACCGGACCGGCGGGCAGCGCCGCCCCCGGCAAGGCCAGAGGATGGAGACCGCCGACCTCGACCAAAGGGTCGCCGCAAAAAACCTCCAAGGTCCCGGCGGGCCCGGCTTCGACCGTCAAGGCCCTGAGACGCTCGCCCTGGGGCCGGGCCGCGACGACCTTGGCGACCAGCACGTCGTCCAAATAGGCCAGGCGATCGCGGAGCTCCTCGACCTCCAGTCCGGCCATGGTCAGCTTGGAGGCCGTCTCCTGAGGAGTCAGGCCGTCGAGGTCGATGTATTCTCCCAGCCAGGAGATGGAGGCCAGCATGGTTCGTCCGTTTCCGCGGCCGTTTTGGGCCGCCCGCTCGCCGACGACGTCGTGGCGCCGCTTGGCGCCGAAAAAAAGACCGGTCGGCAGGGCACGGTCTTGAGTCACGGAGCGGCAGGTTGCTATGATACCACCGGCGCACGCGGTCTTCAACCGCCGAATCGCCTCCGCTTTCGCCGGAGCTGAGACCGCCGCGGCCCTTCAAACGCGCCCGAACGGCTCCAGGCGGACGCGGTCTTCGGCGCGTCGGCCGACGTGGCGGCCGCGGACCCGGTCTTTGAGGCGGAAATTCTGATTTTTGGAAGCCTGGCGGTCTTTGGAACGCCAAAGCGAGATGATGGTTTAGCTACTGCGCGCCGAGGACGAAAGCCTCAGGCGCCCTGGCTGGGGCCTCGCAGCCGAGGGGTCAGGCCAGCCTGGCCAGCCGCGCGCCGCCGGGGCGAGCGACGTTGAGCGGCGCTGTCGCACCGAAGACTCCGACCGTCGAGGTTATAGTTGGCCAGCATAAATGTTTTACCTCTAATTTAATAACTATAAATTATATGGAGGTTAAAAATGAGAATACATATGCACGCTGGTCCCTATGGATTATCTACTTTAATATTTTACGCCAATATAGACTATCATTTTATTGATAAAGGGAAAGATAGATCAATTGCCTTATTAAGTTTATCCCAATATCCTATTGAATTTATTGCTTATATTGCCTCACAACTAAAAAACGATAATTTTTTTATTTATAATATTTATCCTGCTCATAAATTACAAAAAGTTTTTGAAAATTATTTTAATGATTATCGCGATGAAATCGAACAAGCCCCATCTGACCACGCATTAGCCTATATACCTGTCAACAAAAGACGATATTTTGATCTTAAGAGCAAACATAGTGAAACTCTTAGTTATATTGAAAACATTACAAGGCAAAAAAATTAAAAATTTTATAACAAAAGGCGGCAAAAAGTATAAATTTATTATTAAAATATAATTAACAAGGCTGAAGAATTCAATTGATCGCAATCAATGTGACTATTGATGATAATATATATTATTAGCTAATATTTTATGTTTATTTTTAGTACTAATTACCTATTTAGCAATAAATGCAGAGATAGTGGTCCAAACCGCGAGTCGGAACGGCGCTCCAGAGCCAAACGTTTTCCGGCCGGAAAACTTTTCCGAACGTTTTCCGGCCGGACAACGCCGGCGTTTAGCTCTGGCCGTTGATTTTGACGTCCTTGGCCGCCGCGGTGCTGTAGAGACGATTGACGGCGTTGACATAGGCCCGGATGCTGGCCTTTATGACGTCGGTGGAGGCGCCGCGGCCTTGGGCCTTGAGCCCGACGTGGCTCAGCACCACCTGGGCCTCGCCCATGGCGTTGGAGCGCTCGGAGGTGGCCGCTATCTTGAAGGTTTCCAACTTGGGTTCGAGGCGGATGATCCGCTTGACCGCGCCGTAGGCGGCGTCCACGGGCCCGTTGCCGGTGGCCGCGTCCTTGAGTTCCACCCCGTCGCGGACCAGGACGATGGCCGCGGTCGACAAGCCGGCGCCGACGTGGACGGTGTAATCCTTGAGCTCGTAATGGGCCTCGGGCTTGACCGAAAAAACCTCGTCGGCGATGATGGCCTCAATGTCGCCGTCGGTGGCGTCCTTTTTTTCGTCGCACAGCCTTTTGAAGCTCTCAAAGGCCTTGGAAAGCTGCAAATCGTCGAGGTTGTAGCCCAAGCTCTCCACCCGGTCCCGAAAGGCGTGGCGGCCCGAGTGCTTGCCCAAAACCATGACCGCCGGCGTGCAGCCGACGTCCTCGGCCTTCATGATCTCGTAGGTCTCGCGCTTGGCCAACACTCCGTGCTGGTGGACGCCGGCTTCATGGGCGAAGGCGTT
This sequence comes from Deltaproteobacteria bacterium, assembly GCA_031269485.1. Classification (GTDB taxonomy): domain Bacteria; phylum Desulfobacterota; class Desulfarculia; order Adiutricales; family Adiutricaceae; genus JAISZC01. The sequence goes on along the minus strand of JAISZC010000236.1, from coordinate 2,299 downwards.
GGCCCCGACGACAGCCTTGTTGGGCGGGACGAGCACGCCCGAGAGCCGGGAGACCAGGCGACTGACGGGATAGAGCCTTTGGGTGTCGATGTTGGTTTCCAGCTCATAAAAATCCGAGCGGGTCCTGAGGCCCATGACCACTTCCTCGATGGCCGAGTTGCCGCCCCGTTCGCCGAGGCCGTTGATGGTGCCCTCGACCTGCCTGACGCCGGCCTTGACGGCGGCCAGCGAATTGGCCACCGCCAGGCCCAAGTCGTTGTGGGCGTGGACGGAGTAGATGACCTGCGGCGGCGCCCCGACCCCGTCGATGACGGCCTTGACCAGCCGGCTGAACTCCTCGGGCACGGCGTAGCCCACGGTGTCGGGAATGTTGAGGATGACGGCGCCGGCCTCGACGACCACCTTGAAAACCTTAATTAAAAACTCCAGATCCGAGCGGCTGGCGTCTTCGGCCGAAAACTCGACCTCCGACATCAGCGATCGGGCCAGGCTGACGCCGGCCCGGGCCTCGGCCAGGACCTCCTCCTGGGTCATCTTGAGCTTGTATTGCATATGCAGCGGGCTGGTGGCCAAAAAGACGTGCACGCGGCCGTTTTCGGCCGACGCCAACGCCTGCGCCGTGGCCCGGATGTCGCCTTCCTTGGTCCGGGCCAGACCGGCGACGGTCGTCTTCTTGATTTCGCGGGCGATGGCCTGCACGCAAGTGAAATCGCCGGGGGAGGCGGCCGGAAAGCCGGCCTCGATGACGTCGATGCGCATTTTTTCCAGCTGCTTGGCGATCTGGAGCTTTTCGGCGACGTTGAGGTTGACGCCGGCGGCCTGTTCGCCGTCCCGCAAGGTGGTGTCAAAGAAAAAGACGCGATTGGGCTCAAACATGAGGGCTCCTTAAAATTCAATCAGTCCAGACTGAGGCGAGACGTTCAAGACGTCCTTGGCGAGGGAGAAGCGGCCCAAAAAAACGAAAAAAAAGCCGGGTTGCTGACCCGGCCCAGATGCGTCGTCTTAGCAGGCTTCAGACGCGCTGATCTGGGCCGATCAACCGGCGAAGGGCGAGCAAAAGGAGCAGGGAAAGGTCCAGCCGGAAAGCGGGCGAAACCGACGAACCAGACGAAGCTTCGGAGACGTCGTTTGAGGTGCATCTCCAAATCCTCAATATTTCGCGGCCGCTCAACGGCATAGCCTGCTCCCGTGTTCGCCTGTCAAAAGGGTCTTCCGACATATAACGACAAACTGTGTAAGTTATATTTTATTTTTAGAACACAATCTATATCTATTATAAGTTGATTTTAAAAATTATTTTATGGGCTTAATATTATTTATTTTAAACTATACTTTTTTACCAACATAATGGTTTATTAATTTTACTCACAATCATTCTAGCTCATAAATTGAAAACAATTTATCAATCTTGATAGAGAACAGCAAGAATTCACTTAAATTTTTTTGCCATTTATTTTTATAACATTTAAGTTAAATCTAAAAAATAGAAACATGTACACATTTTTGGAGAATTACCTTCTATTTGCGGGCTCAGACCCGTTGGAGTCAGGCCCCTTGAGGTCAGGACCGCCGCCGCGCTTAGGGCGGTCGAGGGGTTCGCCGCTGGCGGGGAAAGGACCGCCGCCGCCGAATCAAGCGGACTGTCAGTTCGGCGGCGGGGCGCAACAGGCTGCTTTCAACTGGGGCGCCAGCTTGGCTGCGGGCCATTTCGTCTCCGAGCCGTGACGCCTTTCCCCTGAATTGGGCCCATTATACCAAGCTCTCGTCGAAATGGCCACTCATTTTTATCCTGCGGATGGCCCGGACTTTTCTCGTGCCGGGGCCTGCTGGGACCGGCCCTTCAGCGGCTCGCCGCCGGCCAGGCGCTCAACCGCGCCTCTGCGTTCATCACCTCAGATTTCCTTTACCAGCGCTAATAGTCTTGTTTCATTCTATTACGCTTATATATAGTTAATATATAAAGGTTAGCATCAAAAAATAAGATATATTTTATAATGAATATTAATTAAATAATAAAATTGATATAAATACAATAATTTTTAGTATATATAATTAATAACTAATATAAAATTCTTATTCAAGTTTTTAATAAAAAATAGTGGTTTATCGAAAAATTTTTTAAATGTATGTATGTATAGATGTATAGATAGATAGATAGTTAGTTAGTTAGTTAGTTAGTTAGTTAGTTAGTTAGTTAGTCGCCCTTGCAAAAGGGCCTATCTACCCGGAATGGCAGGATAAATCCTGTGAAATGGCCCCTCTGGACTCGCATTCTCGACTGGCAATCTAAGTCCTTGTA
>JAISZC010000212.1 GCA_031269485.1 Deltaproteobacteria bacterium | reverse complement strand
ACCGGTGATTGGACCCTTTCCCAGCGATTACAAGGACTTAGGTTGCCAGTCAAGAATGCGAGTCCAGAGGGGCCATTTCACAGGATTTATCCTGCCATTTCGGGTAGATAGGCCCTTTTGCAGGGGCGACTATATAAAATATATTTTTAAACGTATAAATAATATATTTTATGTAATTTAAATTTTAACAGAAATCTGGTCCTTCCACCCCACTCCTAGGTTCGACTTTTGGACGGCGACGGGGTGGTCATTCGATGGCGATGGAGGCCTCAGCTGTCGGTTCGTTTTGTATGCCTTGATCCGCGTGTAACTCTGAGTTAGGATAGAGATCTTCATTAGGGTGGAATTTGTCGTCCGCGTGCAACGCTTCGTCCGTGTGCAACTCTGCCTGCGTATGGAGATTCTCGTCCGCGTGCAGCTCTGTATCCGCATTAAATTCTTCATTTGTGTGCAACTCTGCGTTCGGAGAGAGCTCTTCATTCTCGTTAATTAGTAGACGGTCGTGTTGATCGTTGTCATAGTGGATTTTTATATGTCCGTGGAGATTATTATTATCGTAAATTTGTAAGTTATCGTAGTGGTCTGTGTCGTCGCGAATTTGTAGGTGATCATATGGATCTTTATCGTCGTTAATTTGTAAATTATCGTTGAACTCTTTGTTGGTATGAATTGTTAGGTCACCATGAATATTATTGCCGTCATGGAGATCTTTATCTTCAAATATTTCCTGTGATTTAGCCTCTCGGCGCTGTTGGATGGAGTGGTTTTGCTTACGCTCGCTTGAAGAGCCCAGTCCCAGCTGTTCGCGGTATTTGGCCACGGTCCGGCGGGCGATTTTGATGTTGGAGCCTTGGAGGATTTCCACGAGTTGTTGATCACTTAAAGGATCATCCGGTGTTTCAGCCGCTAGTAAATTTTTGATACGTTGTTTAACGCTCTCTGAAGACAAGGAAGCGCCATGAAAACGATTGATGGAATTATCAAAAAAATATTTTAGCTCAAAAACTCCGCGGGGCGTGTCGACGTACTTGTTGGACGTCACTCGACTGATAGTTGATTGTGATAAGTCCAAATCGGTGGCCACGGACTGTAGCACCAACGGCTTAAGATATTCGACGCCGTAGTCTAAAAATTCTCTTTGGTACTTGACGATCCATTCCGTCACTCTGATGATAGTTTGCTGGCGCTTATGAATGCTGCGAATCAAAAAAACAGCCCCGCTGAGCTTGTCCCTGAGGTACTGTTTGGTTTCTTCGTCGGTGTTTTCGTCTTTAAGTTTTTTTTGGTATTCGCGACTGAAACGTAGTTTAGGCAAACCGTCGTCGTTAATGGACACGACATATTCTTCGCCAACTTTTTTGACGAAAACGTCGGGAATGACGGTGATCGGGTCGGTCCAGGCGTAGGCCTGCCCAGGTCTGGGGTTGAGGGTGCGCAGCAGATCGAGGATTTCGATGCATTCGTCTTTTTCGATCTCCAGATCCCGGCACAAGGTGTCGATGTTTTTTTGCTCCAGCAGCTTCAGACGGCCGTCGCGACAGATGGCCGCGGCCAGGCTGTCGCCTTTGCCGTCGCGTTCGAGCTGCAGCCGCAGGCAGTCCGCCAGATCGCGGGCGGCCACGCCCGCCGGATCGAGGGTTTGGACCCTTTTGAGGGTTTCCTTCGTCTCTTCGACGGTGCAGGCGGTCGATTGGGCGATTTCTTCGACGGTGGCCGCCAGGTAGCCGTCTTCGTTGAGGTTGCCGATGATGTGCTCGCCGCGCCGAAAGTCCGCCTGGTCCTGGGCGACGTAGCCCCACTGCTCCAGGAGGTGATCGGTCAGCGAGGTCTTGGCGGCCACGAAGGTCTCAAAGCCGGGCGTTTCCTCGGGCATTTCGTGGCTGCCGACCCTCAGGGCCGTGGAGGGGGCGCTGGAATATTCGTCGAGGTAGCTGTCCCAGTCGATCTCGTTGCGGATTTTGTCCTCGGACAGGCCGGCGGCTTCGGCGAACTGGTCTTGGGTTTGGACGGCCGGGTCGGGGGTCTGGTCGTAGCCGGGATCGGCCAAGGCGGCTTTGCCGGCGGCCTCCGCGCTGTCGGCCGCCGGAGTCTGCTCGAGCATGGGATTTTCCAGGGCCAACTGATTGATTTCTTCGGCCAGTTCCGCCTGATTGTACAGCAAATATTTGAGCGCCTGCTGCATTTGGGGCGTCATGGTGATTTGCTGAGTCTGTCTTTGTATCAGAACGTGTCCCAGAGCCATAACGTTCTCCATGAAAAAGGCCCGACAGGGGGCGCCCTCGGCCACCGGCCCGACGCTTAGAGGGAAAAGCTGTTCCCCAGGTAGATGCGACGCACGACTTCGTCGTCGGCCAGCTCCTTGGGCACTCCCTCCTTGATGACTCGGCCTTCGTTGATGATGTAGGCCCTGTCGCAGACGAGCAAAGTTTCTCGGACGTTGTGATCGGAGATCAGTATGCCCAGCCCTTTGGCCCGCAAAAGCCTGATGAGTTGCTGAATGTCGCCCACGGCGATGGGGTCGATGCCGGCGAAGGGCTCGTCAAAAAGCAGAAAGACCGGATTGAGGGCCAAAGCCCGGGTGATCTCCAGCCGGCGGCGCTCGCCGCCGGAGAGGGAAAAGGCCTTGTTGCGGGCCAAATGGGTCAGGCCCAGTTCGCTCAAAAGCGACTTGAGACGCTCCTGCCGGGTCCGGCGGTCCAAATCCAAGGTTTCCAGGATGGCCATGACGTTGTCGGCCACCGACAGCCGCCGGAAGACCGAAGGCTCCTGCGGGAGGTACGTCAGGCCCATGCGGGCCCGTTTGTACATTGGCGAATCGGTCAGATCGCGGTCGTCGAGCAGCACCAAGCCGGAATCCGGGGCGATGAGGCCCACGAGCATGTAAAAGGTCGTGGTCTTGCCGGCCCCGTTGGGGCCCAACAGGCCGCAGATTTCGCCCACGCCCAGGGAAATGTCCACGCCGTCGACCACCCGGCGCGGGCCGTAGTTCTTGACCAGCCCGGAGGCGGCCAGATGCTTCGGGTTCATGGCTTGGCGCCTGAGCCGCCTTGATTGAAGAAAGTCCTGACGCGACGCCGGTCCTGACCGGCGACTTGACTGCGGTTCTCGTCGAGGTAGTAGACGACCTGATGGCCGGTGACCGAATTGGCACCTTCCCAAATGCGGGCCTCGCCGGTCAGGATCAGCCGCCGTGGCGCGGATTTGGCCAGATAGACGGCCTTTTGGCCCACCGCCAGGCGGTCGCCTTGCTGAATTTTGACCGCGCCTTCGCACTCCACTCGGCTGATTTCTTGGCCGCCTTCCAAGGGGCCGGCCTGGGTCGCGTCGTCCGGGGCCGCCTCGGAGTTCGGGGCCGCCTCGGCGGCCGAGTCGGTCGCCGCGTCAACGGTGGCCTCGGCGGGCGGCGTCGATTTGGCCGGCTCGGAAGGCCGCGGAGGTTCGGGCCAGCGATCGGCCGGCGGCTGGCCGGCGGCGTCGGGCGTCGCCGGGCCGGACTGGGGTTGATAATGGACGCGCATCACGTCGCAGGTGATGACCAAATCGTCTTGCCGCGCCACCACCCGGCCGGTGAAGGTGACCGTCCGGGCGTTGTCGTCGGCGGTCAGCCGATCCGAGGTGATGGAGATGGGGCCCTGTCGGCCTTGGACCGGATCGGCGGCTTGGACCGGCGCGCTCCAGGCCAGCCAGGCCAGCCCGAGGCAGGCCAGCGCTTTTCCAAGGCTTGAAGCTGTTTTGACGATTGAGGTCATAAATTTTAAAAAACCAACTTTAAAAATTTAAAAAGGAAAAATAAGTAAATATTTTTAAGGCTGAAAGAGTGTCGTCGTCTGAAATGTTTTGCTCACAAGCCTTCAGTTATCAACATTGTGATGCGGCCTTCGGCTTGCAGTTGACCAGCGGCGGCGTCGTAGACAAAGCTGCTGCCCGACAGGCTCAGTCCGGGATCCTCCAAACAGAAGCTGGTCCGGCTGGAGAAGGCCTTTTGGTTCAAATCCAGATCCATCCGGGCGCTGGTGAGGATGCGCCCGGCGGAGTCGGCGGCCCGCACCGCGCCGGTCAAAAAGACCAGCCTGACTTTGGGCTCGTAGCGGCCCTCGTCGGCCGAAATGACGTAGCGTCCGTCTTCGGTCTCAATTTCGGCCGCGACGTCGGTGAGCAGGAAATAATCCTCGTCTCGGAAATAATGGGCCGAGTCGGCTCTGACCGCCATCGTCCGGCCTTGGCTGCCGGCCTCGCTCAGCACCAGATTGCCCAGTCTCATGTCGACGTTGGCCGGCAGCATGTTTTGCAGGGCGCCGAGCCTGAAGCCCGCCAGATGCTTGGCGTTCCACAGCAGCACCCCCAAGGCCAAGACAAAGCCGCCCAGAAAGCAGGCGATGACGAACCGCAATCGGGACATCAGACCATCCCAGCGTCATGAGGCGACGGGTCGCAAGCCAATTCGGCCGCATCGTCCTCTCATGGTATTATGAGATTATACAGCTTGTCGAAACAGGTGTCAAAACTCCGTTGCATTTTCCGTGCCGAAGTTGAAAAAAATACGCAAATCAAGCGGTTAAGGCGTTCAGCGACTGTCTGGCCGAGGGCGGCGCCGCCCTGGCCGGCCGCGCTTTGAGCCGGCGGCGGAGCGAAAAGGCGAGGGGAGTCGCTCGGCCGGCCCCCCGACCGCGCGGGGAAAGCGTTGGTCCAGCCGGACCGGACCTCCAGGCGCTGAGCTTGCGGCCGGCTCCGCCCGGCCAGGATGGCCTGAGCCTCTTGAGGCCTCGATAGAACTTCAGTTAATGTAAACCACAATTTTAAAGCCACAAATTTTACATTTTAAAATGTGAGGTCCTATCATCATCTTTGGAGGTGGCAATTTGATCACTTTTTTTATAATACGCCCGATCAAACTTGAATTTTTAGGAATCAATTCAACGTCATTTGACTCGCATTTAGGGCATTGCATATGATTCACCAAATAAAATAAGAATAAGCGGGCGCGGGGGTTCAAGGCTCGCCGCTGGCCTTTTGACTTCCTGAGCGGCTTCGTAGAACGGCTTCTTGAGCGGCTTCTTGAGCGGCTCCCGCGGGTCGCGCCGTCGAGCGCGCCGCCGCCTCCGCCATTTTTTTCGGCCGGCCGAATTCGCGACAACGTCCAGGCGCTCGCGTCAAAGGCGCGGCGGCTCGTCGTCAGGTCCGCCGCCAGACGATGAGTTCCACCGAGTAGGGCGTCTCGATGAGGTAATCTTCGACGCCCGGCACGCGGCAAGGCGCCAGATGCTCGACGATCACGGCGCGTTCGGGCTCTTTGAGCCCGCAGTCGGAAAGAATCGTCGAGCACCATTCGACGGCCTCTTCCAATTGGAGCCGCTTGAACCAGACGCCGCTCTTGGCCCGCCAGACGAAGCTGAGCTTTTGAGCCGTCAGCCACTGGCGCATTTCCGGCCCGCTTTCGAAACGCTTGGGCGTCAGCCGCCAGCGTTCCAGCAGAGATTTTACGGGTTCGGGATCGGTCCACCGGGCGAAGCCGACGAAGACCAAGACCTCGCCGACGGCCGCCAGGAGCTTTTTTTTGCCTTCGTCGTCCTTGACGGCCGGGCACATGGAACAAAAGACCACGTCGCTGCGTCCGGCCAGCTCATGTTCGCCCCAATCGGCCTGCTGGTAGTCGATGTTGGTCAGGCCCAGAGCGCCGGCGTCGCGGCGGGAAATTTCCAGCATGCGCTCCGAGACGTCCACGGCCGTGACTCGGGCCGCCTCCTGGGCCAGCCGCAGGGTGTACATCCCGCTGCCGCAGCCCACGTCCAAGACCGTCTTGCCCCTGAAATCCACGCCCAGCTCGCGGGCCGCCTGGAGAATTTGAACCTCGTAGCCGTCGGGAGCGGGGTCGTAGCGCGGGAAGGAGGCCGCTCGGCGGTCCCAGAAGTCGGCCTGCACGTTGGGCTGTTTTTCCATCTCGAGCCTCCCTCGGTCTTCGCCGCCCGGCGACGGGCGGCCAGCCGCGCCTCTGAGGCGGCGGCGTCCAGTTCGCCGCGCGAAAAAAGCCGGCGCCTTTGAGCCGGCGAAGTCCAGTTTGCCCCATCGGACCGAAAAAATCCAATGGTTCCGTCTCGCCGTCCGCCGAGTCGGGACTGGGCCAAGGAGAAGACATGACCCGCAGGCTCATGGTCGGCGCCGTCCTCGGCGACGTGGCCGGCTCGATTTACGAAGGCCGCCGACTCAGAACCAAGACCAAGCCTGACTTTCTGATCGACGAACGCTGCCACTTCACCGACGACGCCGTCATGACCTGCGCCGTGGCCGAGGCCTTGATGGATCTCGACGAGGTCGTCCAAGGCGGCGACCCGGTCGCCGATCCGCGGCTCCAAGCCGAAATCTCCAAAGCCGTGGCCGTCTCGCTCAAAAGCTGGGGCCGCCTCTACCCGCACGCCGGCTACGGCGGAGGCTTCAAAAACTGGCTGCGGGGCGATTCGACGGCGCCCTACGGCAGCTGGGGCAACGGGGCGGCCATGCGGGTCTCCTTCGTCGGCTGGGCGGCCCGCACTCTCGAAGAGGCCGTCGTCTTGGGCCGTCTGACCTCGGCCGTCACCCACGACCACCCCTCGGCGCTGAGGGCCGCCGCCGTGACGGCCGGCTCGATCTTCGCGCTCAGACAAGGCGGCGGCCCGGCCGAGGTCGAGCGTTTGGCTCGCGAGGCCGGCTACGATCTGAGCTTCGCTCTCGACGAGATCCGGCCGGACTACCGCTTTGACGTCACCTGCGACGGGTCGGTCCCCCAGGCCATCAAATGCTTTCTGGAGGCCCGGGATTTCGAGGACGCCCTCAAGCTGGCCATTTCCCTCGGCGGCGACAGCGACACCATGGCCGCCGTCGCCGGGAGCCTGGCCGAGGTCGTCCACCCTGCGCCGGAGGCTCTGCTCGAACGCGCCTGGGCCAAGCTCGACGGGAAGATCATCGCGCTGCTTGACCGAGCCGACGATTTTTTGAAACGGAAGGGACGCTGAGCGGAGCAGGCGGCTGGCCAGGGCGGCGCAAGGCGGCGGCGGCCGGAGCGGCGGCCGGAGCGGCGGCCGGTCCGTCGGCCGGAGCGGCGCTGGAGGGCCGAAGGCGCCGGCGGCCCTGGAATCTGCGGCCGGGCTCGACGCCGGAGAAGGCCGGGTCCGGTGCCGGAGGACTGGACATCAGCGGTTGGCGTCGCTCGGCTG
>JAISZC010000175.1 GCA_031269485.1 Deltaproteobacteria bacterium | reverse complement strand
GAAGACCCCATCGATGATCCGCTTCTGGTCGCCAAGCAGGCTCGGGCCATGCTGGCCTCTCTGACCGCAAGAGACGCCGGCGGTTTCGCGGCGGCTTTCGAGAGCCTTTTGTCCGGCGTCCCCTTCAATGCCCATTTGCCTTACGAGGCCTATTATCAGACGATTTTCCTCTTGGCCCTGGCCCTGGCTGGCCAGGGCGTCACGGCCGAAGGGGAGGCGGGCGACGAGAAATTCGACGCCCATTTGAGGACGGCGACAGGGGACGATTTCATCGTCGAGATCAAATACGGCCGCATGAGGGATTTGGGGCCCTTTCCGGAGGACGCGGACGGCAAAAACGAACGGATAAAAGAAGGATTGGAGAGTTTGGCCGCCAAGGCCATGGCTCAAATTGAAGCCAAGAAATATTCCAAAAAATTCCAGGGAGCGGGCTCGCGGATCTGGAAGACGGCCCTGGTGATCAGCGAGCGAACCGACGTCATGATTTTTTTCGAGGAAGCTCGCAATTGGATTTTGGTCGAGTCGGACGACGGACAATACGAAGTGAAAGAGACTTGAAGCCGCCCAGCGCCAAAAAAATTAAAAATGGCGACTCCTGAAGCTGATCTGGACGGCCAATGATCTGGCGGTTGATCTAGCTGACGTCGTTATGAAGGACGAACAGTTGGAGCCGAAATAAAAACAGCCTCGTTAACGCAGGGTGGCCGCGAGGAGTCTTGATCGACCTGAGTCGACTCAAAGGCCGTCCTTAAAAAAAACCAATTCCGAACCGACGACCGGGGCGGCCTCGCTTTTGGAAGCGTCGAGGTCTTCGCCGTCCGCGAGCTCCCCGGCCTATGGACATTGCGAAGCGCCGGCGGTAAAATCAGGCCATCCGCCAAGGCGGCCCCGTAGCTTCGACGCTTTTTCGACGTCGCGGCTGGTCGCCGCCGAGCCGGACGACGCCATGACTCAGCGGACGCCGCCGCGCCGCTTCGGAAAGCGACAACCCGTGGGGACGGCGCGCGCCCTAAAAATCATGTGCAAGCAGGCCTGGGGGGCCTGGCTGACGCTGGCCAAGCTGACCGTTCCGGCCATGCTGGCGGTGCGTCTGCTGACCGTGCTCGATCTGGTGTCGGTCATCTCGCGGCCTTTCGAGCCGCTGATGAGTTTGATGCGACTGCCTCCGGAGATGGCCCTGGCCTGGGCCACGGCCTTTCTGACCACCAACTACGCCGGCATCGCGGTCTACCTCAGCCTTTTGCCCGTCGTCGGCCCCCTGACCGTAGCCCAGGCCACCGTTGCGGGCTCGCTGATGCTCATCGCCCACAGCCTGCCGGTGGAATGCGGCGTCTGTCGCGGGGCCGGGGCCTCGCCGCTGCGGACGGCGGCCTTGCGCCTTTCGGCGGCCGCGCTCTACGGCGTTCTCGTCGGCCAGCTGGCCGCGGCCTTGGGCCTCGGCCAAGGCCGGGCCGAGTTCTTCGTCCCTTTCAGCTTCGATCCCAACCCCGGCTGGCCGACTTGGCTGCTGAGCGCGATCGAGTCGCTGGCGGGCATGCTGGCGCTGGTGTTTCTGCTGCTGCTCATGATGGCGCTCATGCGCAAGGTCGGCCTTTTGAAGCTGTTTTCGCGCCTTTTGGCCCCCGTCATGCGCCTGTCGGGCGTCGGCCCCAAGGCCATGCCCATCGCCGTGATCGGCATGGTCGTGGGCCTGGCCTACGGCGGCGGCCTGATCATCGCCGAAACCCGCTCCGGCGCCGTGCCCAAGGCCGACGTCTACGGCGCGATCACCCTGATGTGCCTGTGCCACTCCCTGGTGGAGGACACCATCCTCGTCGCCGCCTTCGGCGGCAGCTTGTGGGGCCTGCTGATCGGCCGGCTGGCCTTCGCCACGCTGCTGACGGCCGCGCTGGTCAGGGCGGCCCGGCGGCCGGCCTGGCGGGCCGTGCTGGTGGGCCGCAAATACGCCTGATCGCGGCCGCCAGGCGCCGACGCGCCCGACTCGGCGTCCGGCTCGGCGCCAAAAGCCGCCCCTGAGGCCCTCAACAAAAGCGGCCGCCGCCCGGCCGCCTCAGGCCCCTCGCCCTGCGCCGGCCGATTCGTCGCAGGAACCTCGTCAAGTCCGCCTTTTTTGGGAATTATGAGCGGCAAGCTTTTTCACATAACCACTTTCGGCTGCCAGATGAACGTCTACGATTCCGAAAAGCTCTCGGAACGGCTGCGCCGCAAAGGCTGGAAGCCGGCCGCCGACCGCGAGGAGGCCGACTTCGTCTTTTTCAACACTTGCTCCATCCGGGAGAAGGCGGCCCGCCGGGTGATCGGCGGACTCCAGCGCCTCAAGCCGCTGAAGGCCAAAAACCCTCAAATGGTGCTGGGCGTGGGCGGCTGCGTGGCCGAGCAGGAGGGCCGCAACCTGTTGGCGGAAATTCCCTGGCTCAACCTCGTGGCCGGACCCGGCCGCCTCGACGAGGTGGCCGACCTCCTCGACGGTCTGACGGCCGACATGCCGCCGGCGGTCCTGGCCGGCCGGCCGGAGACGACGGAGCAGTCCGGCCTGACGCCCGACGTTCCGGCGGCCGACGCCCCGGACCACGACGAGACGCCGGCCCCCTTGTCGGCCTTTCTGACCATCATGCAGGGCTGCGACAACTACTGCGCCTACTGCGTGGTGCCCTACCTCCGCGGCCGGGAGACCAGCCGGCCCTCCGAGGAGATTCTCCGGGAGGCCCGCGACCTCGTCCGCCGGGGCGCGGCCGAAATCGTCCTGCTGGGCCAAAACGTCAATTCCTCCGGCCGGCCAGGCCGCCGCGGCGGGCAGGACTTCGTGGCGCTCCTCAAGGACGTGGCGGCCATCGAGGGCTTGAAACGCCTTAGGTTCACCACCTCGCACCCCAAGGATTTTTCGCCGGAGCTCGTCGAGCTCTTCGGCCAGCTGCCGCCGCTGTGCGAGCATGTGCACCTGCCGCTGCAGGCCGGCGCCGACGCGGTCCTCAAAGCCATGGGCCGCCGCTACGATCGGGCCCGCTACCTGGACTTGGTCGCCCGGCTGCGGGCGGCCTGCCCGGAAGTGGCCCTGTCCACCGACCTCATCGTCGGCTTTCCGGGGGAGACGGAGGAAAATTTTCAGGAAACGTTGACGGCGCTGGAGATCGTGCGCTTCGACTCGATCTACTCCTTCAAATACGACGACCGGCCGCAGACCAAGGCCTCGACCCTCCCCGACAAGGTCCCGGAGGAGGAAAAAGCCCGCCGGCTCGCGCTGGTCCAGGAGCTGCAAAAAAACCTCACCCTGGCCAAGCACCGGACCCTGATCGGCCGGACCGTGGAGGTGCTGGCCGAAAGACCGGCCCGCCGGCCCGGGCAGCTGGCCGGGCGGACCAGAGACAACAAGATCGTCAACTTTGAGGCCCCCAGCGAGCTCGTCGGCCGTCTGGTCCGGACGACCGTCGTCGAGGCTTGGCCGGTCTCGCTAATCGGCCGGCTGGCCGAAGAAGAAAGGCCGGAACGGCTTGAACGGACAGCCCGCGCGGCCCAAGCTCCCGCCCGACTGCCATGACGCCGCCCGCCGGCCTACGGGCCGGCGGGCGGGCGGGCGGTCGGGCGGGCGTTTCGATCAGTTTCCGTCCCGTCGCTTGGCCGCTTCGCAGTCTGGTGGTCTCGCAACTTGGCAGCCTCGCTACTTGGCAGCAACTTGGCAGCCTCGCCGCTTTTTCTTTTTTCGCCCGGCCCCGGCTTGGCGCCCATTTCCTCCAACGGGAGCGTCCGCCCGCCCATGATTGAACGCTGCTCGCGGCCATGCATGGCC
>JAISZC010000168.1 GCA_031269485.1 Deltaproteobacteria bacterium | reverse complement strand
CCGAAACGGCGAGGTCGGGATAGAAAAAAAGGAATCGGATTTTTGACCAACTCATAAAGAAATCTGGTCTTGTCGGCGTAAAGATAGTCGCCCGGTCTGATTTTGGCGAAATCGGCGATCCCGTTAGGCAATTTTTTCATGTTTTAGCTCTTTTCACGTTTTTGCACCTTGAAGGGGCAGCCGCCAATGAAGGACAATCGAGGCCGGCCGCGCCGAAAAAAGCGGAAAGCAGCCGGACCGGGCGTCAACGCCATCATACCTCAAATCGAATTGTTTGGGAAGGAATTGGCGGCGAGGCGGCGATTCCCCTGACAAACCTGGCCGGCCGGCCTTGGAGTCCCGGGCCTTTCGGCCCGCTCGCGCCTCGACGCCCGCTCCCTCACAGCCTCGCCGGCAGCGACGCCCCCAGGGCGGCTCGTTCCAGCGACAAATCGACCTGCCGGACCATGAGTTCCACGCCTTGGTCCAAGACCTGGCGCAAGACGCGGCCCCAGCGCGGGTCGATGTCGTCGGCCGGAGAAAAGAAGGCCGCCCCGCCGCGCTGCACCATGATCAGCACCGCCGCCCGATGGCCGGCGGCGGCCAGGGCGGCCAGCTCCTCGAGGTGGCGGGCCCCGCGGAGGCTGACGGCGTCCGGAAAAAGGGCGACGGAATTTCGCACCAGGGTGCAGTTCTTGACCTCCACCCACAACTCCCGGCCGTCGTGTCCGGTGGCCAGCAGATCCAGGCGGCCGGCCCCGCAGCGCGGCTCGGTCCGCACCGCGGCCGGGCGTCGGCCGTCCGTCAGGCGGCCCGAGCGCAGGGCCAGGGCGGCCAGGCGGTTGGGCAGCAGGGTGTTGACGCCCACCAGGCCGTCGGGCATGAGGATCATTTCCCAGCCGTAGGGATGACGGCGGGCGGGGTTGGGGCTGAGGCTGAGAAAAACCGGCCGGCCGGGCTCGGAGCAGTCGAGCATGCGGCCGGTGTTGGACGTGTGGGCCGTGACCACGCGGCCGTCGAGGAGTTCGACGTCGGCCAAAAAGCGTTTGTAGCGCCGCAGCAGGCGGCCTTCGACCAGCGGCGGCCAGGGGAGGAAGGGCGCGTCGAGGGCGGCGGCGGCGGCGACGTCGGAGGGTGAAGGTGAGAAGGCGGCGTCAATGACGTCGGCCGCCTCGGGAGGCGCCGCGGAGATCGGCGCGTCGGGAGCGACGAAAGCGGCGGCGGCGGCCGGCCCGTCGGAGGCGCCAGAGGCGGCCGAAGTCCCCGGTCCGCCGCCCGCCCGGCCGCCCTTGGTCACGAGGCCCAAAAGTCCCGAGCCAGCTTAAGCAGCGGCTCGGGCTCGGGCGGGAGGCGCAACGCTTCCGGGCTCTGGTTCCGAAACCAGGTCCGCTGGCGCTTGGCCAGCTGGCGAGTGCGCAGCTGGACGGCCGCCTCGGCCTCGGGGCGGGTCAGCTCGCCGGCCAGCAGCCGCAAGCATTCCAAATAGCCCACCGAGCGCATGGGGGGCAGGGAGCGGTCGTAGCCCCGGGCCAGCAGGCCCGCCGTCTCTTCGACCAGCCCGGCCTCGAACATGCCTTTGGTCCGCCGCCGCAGACGTTCGTCGAGCTCCTCGACGGGCCGGTCGACGACGACCGTCAGGACGCGGAAAAAGCGTTCGGCCAGGCCGTGGCGGCTTTGATGGGCCACGATGCTCTCGCCGGTGAGGTGAAAAACCTCCAGGGCCCTTTCGATGCGGGCGCGGTCGCCGGGGGCCAGCCGGACGGCGGCGGCCGGATCGCGGCGCCGCAGCAGGGCGTGGAGGTCCACGCCCGCCGCGGCCTGGGCGCGCAGCTCGGCTCGAAAGGCGTCGTCGCGCCCGGGTCCGGCGAAGAGGCCCTTGACGAGGCTGCGAATGTAAAGGCCGGTTCCGCCGACGGCCAGAGCCGGCCGGCCGCGGCGGGCCGCCGCCTCGACGGCGGACCGGGCCAGCGTGGCGTAGTCGGCGGCGCTGAAAGGCTGGTCAGGGTCGACGACGTCCAACAGGCGATGGGGGACCCGGGCCTGGTCGGCCGGGCTGGGCTTGGCCGAGCCGATGTCGAGGCCGCGGTAGCAGGCCACGCTGTCGGCGTTGACGATCTCGGCGCCAAGGGCCTCGGCCGTCGCCAGGGCCAAATCGCTCTTGCCGCTCCCGGTGGGGCCGGCCAGCACCAGGAGCTTGGGGCCCAGGTCGGCCGACGTGGCCGCCGCGCCGGACGGAGGAAAAGACACGGGGCTCAGCTGGGGTCGGGGACGCCGGAGCTTTGGGCGTGACGCCCGGCCTGACTCTGGGCGGAGCCCGGGGCCGAACTTTGGAGCAGGCTCTCGGCGGAGCTTTCGGCCAAACTTTGGCTCGAGCTCCGGCTCGGGTCCCCGGCCGGATCGTCCGCAGCCTCGGCTCCGTCCCGCCGCGCCGGCGAGCCGACTGAGCCGTCCGTCGCTCCGTCGGGGGGCGCGGCTGAAAGGCCGGTCCCGGCCGACGCCTCGCCGGCGCCCGTCACGGCCGAGGCGGCCCGAAAAGCCCGGAGGCAGGACAGCAGGCCCAGGACGATCGCCGGGATGAAGGCGACCAGGGCCAGCAGGAAGGCAATCGGCGCCCCCAAGCCGAACTTGACGACCGCCAGGCAGTACAGGACCGTGCCGGCGAAGGCCAAATAAAACCTCAGGAGGGTGGCCCACAGGGAGGTCGTCAAGGGGCCGGGGCGGCAGGAGGCGGCGAAGCGCTTGAACAGGGTCAGGTTGGCCTCCAGGACGAGGCCGCCCATCAGAGCGCCCCAGGCCCAGAAAGGGCCCTGGAGAGCCCACAAAACCAGGATCGCCGCGAAATTCAGGAACCGGGCGGCCCACCGGACGCGATCGGCCGCCAACACCACGGTTTCGAGCCGACGTCCGGCGGCCTTAACGAGGCTGGGGGTCATGGTCTGCCTTTTCGTCCCTTTCAACGCGCGCGGCGAGGATGAAAATGTTGCGCAAGCCCGCGACCACGCCCAGCAGCAGGCCGCCCAAGGTCAGCCAGGGCTTGGTGCCCAAGCGGCCGTCAAGCCACAGGCCCAGCGCCAGGCCCAGGACGATGGCCGTCACCGCCGACAGGCCGATGGCCGAGGCCTGGGCCAATTGACGGGCTGCCTGGAACTTGGTCTTGCGCGACGGCTCAAGGGCCCCGGCTGGGCCCGCGGGCGCCGCCGAAGGGGCCGTTCCCCGGAGCTCCGGCGAAGGTTCGCCAGGCTGGGACTTCCCAGGCGGGAGATCCCCGGGCAGGAGCTCGCCGAGCCGACGGTCCACGGCTCAGACCGTGGCGCCCGAGCAGGGACAGCCGTCGCGCTCGGAGAGGCTTTTGATGATGACGCACTCCCCGACGCAGCCGCCGGAGCAGCTGTCTCTGAGCTTCTCAAGCTCCTTTTTGAGCTTGCGCAACGACTTGAGCTGGCTTTCGAGGCGCGCGACGAGGCGGCCGATGAGCTCGCCCACGGGACTGCAACTGACGGCGGGCGTCTCGCGCAACGCCAGCAACGTCTTGACCTCTTCGAGAGACAGGCCGTGATCGCGGCAATGCCTGATAAATTGCAGCCGCTCGAGGTCCTCGGGACCGTAGAGGCGGTAGCCGCCGTCGCTCCTGGCGGGCTTGGCCAGCAACCCTTCTTTTTCGTAGAAGCGTATGGTGACTGGCTTGCAGCCGCTCAATTTGGCCAATTCTCCGATTTTTCGCATGTCGTCGCCTCCGATTTGAATTCAAGGAGGTCGGACAGGCCGTCCGGCCGGAGCCGCAGCGGACCGGCCCTCAACGAGCCGGCTGCGTAAATTTTCTGGACTTAATGATAGCACATTTCGCCGACGGAGAGCGGCTCCCTGAGGCGGCGTTCCGACGGCCTCGCGAACTCCCGACGACGCCGGAACGCCAAGTCAAGGCGGCTTGGGCCGCTTTTTTCCTGCCCCGTAGGCGGCCGAGAACGTCGCCGGCCCAGCCCCTCGCCAAACAGGCGGCTAGACGGTTTTGGGGAGGCGCCGGGGGGGACCGGCGGAGCTTCACGGGAGCCACCCCGCCGACCTTTCATCCTGCCACCCTGCCACGCCTCCTGCCGATTGGCCTGCCATCCTTTTCATCATTATTCTTTCATCCTTCCCTGCCTTCCCCGCCTTCCTCGCCTTCCTCGCCTGCCGCGCCCGCCTCCCCCCCCGTCCCTGCCGGGGCCGCCGCGCGCGGGACCGCCGTAGCCGCCGCCGGGGCGCCCGCGACGGCCGGCCTCGCGGAGCCTGACGCCGCCCCGCCCTGGACAGGGACAGGGTGGTCCCATCCCTACTACTGGGCGCCTTTCCTGCTGATGGGGAATTGGCGGTAGCCCGCCGCCCGGCCCCTTCCGGGGGCTTTCCTGTCTTCCCGGCCGCTCGCCGAGGCCCGCGCGCCGAGCCCCGCGCGCCTGAGCCCGCGTCCCCGGCCGCGCCCGCCCGGGCCTGAGGGAGCTTTCCGCCGTCCGCCCGCGCCCCCGTCTTCCTCCATCCGGCCC
>JAISZC010000116.1 GCA_031269485.1 Deltaproteobacteria bacterium | reverse complement strand
CCAATGAAGGACTTTGGAACCATCGCTTCGTCAAGAGATCGCTTGGGCGGGCTATTGTTCATGCATTCCGCCGAAGCCGTCGAAGTTTTTGGCTCCGCCCGCCCGCTGGCCCGCCGGCTAGTCCTTGACGCCGCCGGCGGCGCGCGTCGCCGGGCTCTCGCGCCTTCCACCCCTCGCCTCCGGCGTGGCGCCGGAGCTTTTAAGGAGTTTTTTATGCCTCTTGACGCAAATGCCCTCGACGCGACAACCGAAAAAATCGTCGCCTCCCGGATTCCTTCCGTGCGGGATGAGGAGCTCGCCCTAGCCGAACGCGTCGAACGCCGGCTCGCCCTTGGCCCTTGGCGTCCGGCGCCGGGGCAAGCCCCCGCGCCTTCCACCCCTCGCCTCCGGTGAAGCGCCGGAGCGGCAATGGAGAAAAAATTATGAATTGGCTTCTGACGACCGCCGTCAACGTCCTTGGCGGCCTCTTGGCGATGGCGGAATCGCCGAGTTCAATTAAGGCGCATTTTATGCCTCTCGACGCAAATGCCCTCGACGCGACAACCGAAAAAACCGTCGCCTCCCGGATCCCTCCCGTGCGGGGCGAGGAGCTCTCCCTAGTCGAACGCGTCGAACGCCGGCTCGCCCTTGGCTCAGGCGTCCGGCGCCGGGGCAAGCCCCCGCGCCTTCCACCCCTCGCCTCCGGCGTGGCGCCGGGGCTTTTAAGGAGCTTTTTATGCCTCTCGACGCAAAGGCCCTCGACGCGGCCACCGAAAAACCGTCGCCTCCCGGATCCCTCCCGTGCAGGCGAGGAGCTTGCCCTTGGCTCCGGCGTCCGGCGCCGGGGCAAGCCCCCGCGTCTTCCACCCCTCGCCTCCGGCGTGGCACCGGAGCTTTTAAGGAGCTTTTTATGCCTCTTGACGCAAATGCCCTCGACGCGACAACCGAAAAAATCGTCGCCTCCCGGATTCCTTCCGTGCGGGGCGAGGAGCTCGCCCTAGCCGAACGCGTCGAACGCCGGCTCGCCCTTGGCGCGCGGCGCCAAGGCAAGCCCCCGCGACTGCCAACCCCTCGTCTCCGGCGGACCGCCGGGGCCGCAATGGAGAAACAATTATGAATTGGCTTCTGACGACCGCCGTCAACGCCCTTGACAGCCTTTTGGCGATCAGCGAAACCGCCGAGTTCAATTACGTCATGAAGCTTTTGTCGTCCGAAGATCGTCGCCGCGGCCTCGTCAGGCGCGCCTCTTCGTCGATCGAAGTCGATCGAATCATGAACCTTGAAGAAACGTTGGCGCGCCTTGCGCGCGCTGGAGACGCTTGGCGATTCTCAAGGCGCCGAA
This sequence comes from Deltaproteobacteria bacterium, assembly GCA_031269485.1. Taxonomy (GTDB): domain Bacteria; phylum Desulfobacterota; class Desulfarculia; order Adiutricales; family Adiutricaceae; genus JAISZC01. The sequence goes on along the minus strand of JAISZC010000116.1, from coordinate 20,355 downwards.
GCGAGCGCGCCAAGGGAGGCGCCGGCCGAAAGCGAAAGGCGCCTCGTCCAGTCGTAGCCGTTCGATGGTGTGGACAAACGCGGCGGGCTCGACGCTTCGAAAGCAGGCCGCCCCGAAAGCAGCCCGCTCTGAAAGCCGGCCGGGCCGGTTCCAGGCCGGGCCAAGCCGGCAAGCGGAGGTTCCGCCGCCGAGCTCAGAAGGGAAAGTCCTCAAAGCCGGCCTGTTCGGGGCCGATTCGGCCCGGCCGCTCGACCGCGGCCGGGGGCTTGGCCGTCCGCTGGACGGCCAGGCCCTTGACCAGGATGGCCGACACGGGCCGCACCGGGCAGGCCTTCTGGCAGGCGCCGCAGCCGATGCACGCGTCGGGCCGCAAGGTCGGCTCGTCGCGGCCCGAGGGCCCCGGGGCCATGGTCACGGCCGCGGTGGGGCACAGCTCGGCGCAGGCGCCGCAGCTCGTGCCGTTGCGGACCACCAGGCAGCGGCGGCGCTCCAGCTGGGCCACCCCCAGCTGGGCGAGCCGCTTGGCCTCCGGAGTCAAGGCCTGCAGGGCGCCGGCCGGGCAGATGCGCGTGCAGATCACGCAGTCGTATTGGCAAAAACCTTGGTAGGGATCCAGCGTCGGCTTGCGCCACATCAGCGTCCCCCAGCCGCTGGCGGGGACCAGGGCGCCGTTGGGGCAGGCCCGGACGCAGGTGTGGCACAAGGTGCAGCGGGCGTTGAGGCGGGCGATCGAGCCGGCGCCCGGCGGCAGGATCAGCCCTTCGGGCGGCGCGGGCAGGAGCTTGGCGCGGGCCTCGGGGCTGGTCAGGGCGGCGCCGCCGGCCAAGGCGCCCAGAGAGGCCAGGCGGAGAAAGCCGCGGCGGCCCGGCAGAGCCCGCTCGGGTCCTGCGCCCCATTTCAGCGAGCCGTTGGGGCAGGCCGGCAGGCATTCCAGGCAGACCAGGCAGCGGCCGCGATCGAGGCTGAGGCGCTCGACGTCCAGGCAGCCGGCTTGGCAGGCCCGGCTGCAGGCCCCGCAGCGGAGGCATTTGTCCGCCTCCAGGCGCAGCCCGAAGACCGAGGCGCGGGCCAAGAGCTTCAGGACCAGCCCGGTCGGACAGAGGCAGTTGCAGAAGGCCCGGCCCCATCGGAGGGCGGCCGCCAGAACGGCGGCGAGGATCAGGGCCGTCGGTCCGCAGAGGACGTCGGGCGAGGCGCGCTTGATCGACGTCGTCAGGCTGTACGGCTCGAGCAAGGCCCAGGGGGCCGTCAGGCCCAGCCAGAACAGGAGCCAAAGCAAGGTCGGGACCGCCAGGAGCCGCCGACGGGCCGGACGCGGACCGCGCTTGAGGGGCTTTATCCGATCGCGGACGAAGCACAGCAGGTCCATGGCCGCGCCCAGCGGGCAGACCCAGCCGCAGAACCAGCGGCCAGCCAGCGCGACGGTCAGGGCCATGACGGCCAAGACGGCCGCTTTGGCGGGCGGGCCGCCGGAGAAAAGGCTGGCCGCCAGCTGCCCGAACTGAAAGTCGGCCAAGCCGGCCAACCCGGCCGGCCAGGACTCGGGGTCGAGGATGGAGGCCGTCAGCAGGGCCAGCAGGCTCCAGGCGGTCAGGCGCCTGATCAGAGTCAGCGTTTTGCGGCCTAGGCGGCTCATCGTGGGCACCTGCGGCGCGGCCGGAAAAGCCGCCGGCCGCGGAAGAGAGGGCGCGCGCTGAATGGGGCGCTGACGAGATGAGGCGCGAAACGGGGCGCGGGACGAGCCGAAAAAAGGCGGGCGTCGCGGCCGCCAGTCGCGCCGCCGCCAGCCGCCGCCAAGTCAGGCGGGACCTGGCGGGCCTTCAAAGCCGGCGGCTTGCGGGCCGCCAGTCAAGCAGGGCGGCCCAGGTCAGGCGGTTCGGGCCAGGCGCTCAGGCCAGGCGGCTCGGGCCGCTTGGTCCGGAGGCGAAAAGCGCTTGGCGGCGGTTCAGGAGACGAGCCTTTGGATGTTCAGGGTCGGCAGATCGTCCGTGCCCAACCCCAGTTCGGCGGCCCGCCGGATGTAGTCCGGGGCGGTCAGGCCGGCTTCGTTGAGGATCCTGGCCGCCGCGGCGTCGATGGCCACGGGGTCGGAAGAGATCAGCAGCATCTGCGGGGCCACGTAGGCCGAGCTGCCGTAGCCTCTGGGGCCGCCGCTGACCATGACGCGGAAGGCGTCCAAGACGTTGAGAGCAGGCTTTTTATGGAGAAAGAGATCGGGAATGGTCTGGTCGAGGCCTTTGGAGTGCAGTTCGCTGCGGTCCCAGATGGCGCCCATGAGGTTTTTGAGGGCCGCGGTCATTTTGGCCCCGCCGTGCTGCTTGAGCACCGGGACGTTTATGACGACGTCGGCCTCCAGATAAAGTTCGTGGTAGGCGGTTTCCGTCAGGCTCCGCCCGCCGGGGAGGGCCGTCCGTTGAAAATATTTTTCCTGGTTGGCCGGCGCCACCTCGGCGCCGGCCGCCTTGGCGGCCGCCTCCAGCCCCGAGACGGCGTAGGCTTGGCGCCAGTTGTCGCAGGTGTTGTCAAAGACCGAGACCTTTTTGGCGCCTGCGGCCAGGGCGTTTTCGATCAGCGCCGTCAAAAGGGCCGGGTTGGTGTTGGCCGCAGCCTCGGGAGGCGTGGCCCAGCCCATGTTGGGCTTGATCAGCACGGTTTGGCCGGTCTTGACGAAGCGTCCCAAGCCGCCCAGCGCCGCGATGGCCTGGGCGTACATCTTGGCCGGGTCGGCGCCCTTGACGGCCACGAGGTCCGGAAAGAGGGCCGTCGGCTCGGAGGCCGAGGCGGTCGGCAGGCTGGCCAGGGGGCCGGCCGCGCCCAGCAGGGCCGCGCCGCCGACCAAAGTTTTCAAAAAGGCTCGTCTGTTCATGCCGCTGCTCCTCGACAGGATCGGACGGTCGGCTCTCGGACCTGTCCAGCCTCCGCGGAAACCGGGTTGGACAAGGGCGGGTTCGGACCGCGGCGGTCTTCAGGCGGGGGAAGGACAAAGGCGACGTTTCCAGGACGTCTTGCGGGGTGGCCAAATGTTAGCACAGGCCGCGCGGACGTTCAAGCTTGGAAAAAAACATGAAAGCATGGCCGGACGGCCGCGGAGGCCCGAAGGCGCATGGGCTGGGGCATGGGCCGGGCATGGGCCGGGGCGACGGACCGAGACGAAAAAAGCCCGCGCTTCGGCGCGGGCCCCTTAAAAAGCTGCGGCCCGCGCCGAAGCGCGGGCCGCGAGCCAAGGCGAGTCAGGCGGACTTTTCCGGCGTCAGCTCCAAAGTCACGTGGCTTCGGAACCAGCCCTGCTTGATCAGAAACCAGACGAGCGAGGCCGCCGCGACGCCGACGCCGATGGAGCCGGCGACGTTCCAGGGAAGCCTGAAGCCTTCGGGCGCCCCGCAGATGTAGGCGACGGTGGTGGCCGTCATGAAGACGGCCGGGATGGTCACCGCCCAATGCAAGGTGCCTCGCTTGACCGAGTAGGCCGCGGCCGACCACAGCACCAGCGTGGCCAAGGTCTGGTTGGACCAGCCGAAGTAGCGCCAAATGACGCTGAAGTCGACCTGGGCCAGGATGACGCCAATGGCGAAGAGCGGCACGGCGATCAAAAGCCTGGGCAAGGGTTTTTTCTGAGAAACGCCGAAATAGTCGGACAGCAAAAGTCGCGCCGCCCGGAAGGCCGTGTCGCCCGAGGAGATGGGCAGCACCACCACGCCCAGAATGGCCAGCACGCCGCCGACCGGGCCCAAAAGGGTCAGCGAGACTTCCTTGACCACGTTGGCCGCGCCGCCCGGCTGGCTGATGGCGGCTTGGAGCAGATCGGCGCTGGCGTAGAAGGTCATGCCGGCGGTGGCCCAAACCAGGGCGATGGCCCCCTCGGCCACCATGGCTCCGTAGAAAACGGACCGGCCGTGGCGTTCGGTGACGAGACAGCGCGACATCAGCGGGGACTGGGTCGCGTGGAAGCCCGAAATGGCGCCGCAGGCGATGGTGATGAACATCAGCGGCCAGATGGGGAGATTCTTGGGGTGGACGTTGGCGAAGACCGAGGCCCCCGGAGCGACGTTCCAGTTGTAGAAGACGTAGCCTTTGAAGATCAGGCCGCAGGAGACGCCAAGGGCCATGATCAGCAGCACGAGGGCGAACAGGGGGTAGAGTCGGGCGATGATGACGTCGATGGGCAAGATGGTGGCCAAAAAGTAGTAGGCGAAGATGACCGTCAGCCAGAAGGCCATGCCGGTCCAGGCCCATTTGGAGACGGTCAGGCCCGTGAGGATGCCCGCCGGCGCGGAGACGAAGACCACGCCCACCAGCACCAGCAAGACCAGGGAAAAGACCCTCATGAACTGCTTGAAGCCGTTGCCGAGGGTGTAGCCGATCACGTCGGGTATGGACTTGCCGCCGTAGCGCAGGCTCATCATCCCGGAAAAATAGTCGTGGACGGCGCCGGCGAACAGCGTGCCGAGGACGATCCACACCAGGGCCGCCGGGCCGTACAAGGCGCCGAGGATGGGTCCGAAGACCGGACCGACGCCGGCGATGTTGAGCAATTGGATGAGGAATATTTTCCAGGCCGGCAGCTTGACGTAGTCGACGCCGTCCGTCATGGTCTCGGCCGGCGTTGGTCTATTATAGTTTGGCAAAAAAAGTTTTTCGGTAATTCTGCCATATATAATATAACCTACGATTAAGGCCGCCAATGATAAAAAGAAATATAAAACTAGAGGCATAGTGTTTCCTTTCTATGCATTAGTTGAAAGAGGTGAAATATAAAATGTCAATATAACTAAATTTAGCGTCATATAGTATAATAACAATTAATAAACTATATATAACATAATAAATATAAATCTAAATCAGACATAACAATATCATTAATTTAAATTTATATAAATATTAACTGTCTATAAGTTTATTTATCATCAACTAAAAGCTAAATTTATATATAATTTGCAAAATCATGAATATAGAATATAATATCAAATAAAAAGTAAAATTATAGCGTAAAAAGTAAAATTAGTTCTTAATATAGGAGGTTTAATTCTATGGCGCAGTGGACGAAAAGAGCCTTGAGCAGCGGGATCATTCGAACGAGCGGCTTTCAGCTGTTTCGGCCGGAGCAATCGTCGACTTGGCCAACCAGTCAGGTGATTTTGTTCGGCCGGCGGTGTCTTGAAGCGCGCTTCGGTTCCGAGTCCGGCCATCTCAGGCGCCGCCTGTATGTTAAATCATTTCAACCGTCGGAACAAGGGGCGAAAAAGCCGTCGGAACAAGGGGCGAAGAGGCGAAGGGGCGAAGGGCCAGCTCGTCCGGCGCGCCAGAGCGAGATCGTCGAAACCGTAAGCCGTCGAGGCGATGAGGTTGGTCGTCGTCATGGTCGAGGGGCTCGAAGCTCGCGTGGCTTTCGGCTCGGCCGAAGGCCGGCCGCTAAAAGTCCCGCTTCGGAGTCGCGCCTCCGGCGACGCCCAGGCGTTGGTCCACGTGGCCTTCAAGCCCGAGGTCCGCCGACAGCTTGGAGCCGGCCGACGGCTTGAGCCGCAGACCCGGCTCGGCCGCCCCGACGTCGCCCTTGAGGGCCGGGGAGGCCAAGCCGCGGCCGTTGACGGAGGTTCTGGTGCGGCCTTCGCGTTCCTGGCCGGCGGCGAAGTGCGGGCTCGGGCGTGCGGGCTCAGGCGTGCCGAAAACTCGCGGCTCAGGCGGCCGCGCACGCGCAGGCGCAACGAATCGGCGTCCCCGAAGGCCGCGAGGTTGACCAAGACGTCGTCGCCTTTCTGCCGGGGCCAGATCAGGCAGGTCCAGGCCAGGCAGGTCCAGGCCAGCCGGGCCGAGAGATCCAGCTCGCTTCGGCCGCCGAGCTGGCTCGGAGCCGCTCAGCCTCGGGCCATGCGAAAGATCCGGCGGGGCCGCCTGGCCGCTGGACATGGGGGGCCGCCTCGGATACAATTTTTTTTTGGGCGGCCGGCGTCGCCGCGGACGGCCCTTCGGCCGGCGACGGCGAAAAGCCTGACCGACAAACCGACAAGCAAGCGCAAGCAAGCAACAAGCAAGCAACAAGCAAGCGCAAGCAAGCGCAGGCAAGCGCAAGCAAGCGCAGACAAGCAAAAAGCAAGCGAACGCAGATGAAGCTGAGGAGGCAACCTTGCCGCGTCACGATTTGATTGTCCTGGGGGGAGGGCCGGCCGGCCTGACGGCGGCCCTGTACGGCCGCCGGGCTGGACTGGACGTTTTGGTGGTGGAGATGAACGTTTGCGGCGGCCAGATGCGTCTGACCTCCAACGTGGAGAATTGGCCTGGCTCGGCCTTGATCTCCGGCGAGGAGCTTTCGGAAAAAATGCGGGAGCAGGCCGCCTCCTTCGGGGTCCAGTTTCTCGGCGCCCAAGTGGAGGGCCTGCAGGTCGGACCTCCGCCGTCGAAGGGGCCGGCGGGCGCCGGCGGGCCGAAGATCGTCAAGACCAGCGAGGGCGATCTGGAGGCCTACGCCGTCGTCGTGGCCACCGGCGCCGTCCATCGGAGCCTGGAGTGTCCGGGGGCCGAAAAGTTCAACGGGCGGGGCGTGAGCTTTTGCGCCGTCTGCGACGCCGGCTTTTTTCGCGGTCAGGAGGTGGCCGTGGTCGGCGGCGGCAACGCCGCCTTGGAGCAGGCCATGTATTTGACCGGCTACTGCGCCAAGGTCAGCCTCGTTCACCGCCGCGATCAGTTCAGGGCCGACGGGCTGATCCAGAGGCGGCTGGCCGACTTCCCGCAGATCACGCCCGTGATGAGCTCCGTGGTGACGGCCATCGAGGGGACCGACGAGGTCGAGCTTCTGAGGCTGCGCCGCGTCGACACCGGGGCCGAGTCGGAGTTGCCGGTGACCGGGGTCTTTGTTTTCGTGGGGGTGGCGCCCAATTCGGGCTTCCTCCCGCCCGAAGTCAAGCGGACCGAAGGCGGCTGGGTGATCTGCGACGAGCATTTGGAGACCAGCTGTCGCGGCGTGTACGCGGCCGGCGACGTGCGCGACACCGATCTCAGGCAAATCGTCTCCGCGGCCGGCGACGGGGCCAGGGCGGCCATGAACGCCTATCGTCAGATCCAGGGCTTGACGGCTTGAGCGGGGAGCTTCGCCCGGCCCGGCGCCGCCGAGGCGGCCCCGGGCCGGGCGAGTTCGGGGGGTTCAGAACAGCGGGGCGGACTGGACCTTGGCGCTCGTCTCGGCGGGCTCTTCGGGGGCCGTGTAGGAGCCCAGCACACGGCATTTTTCCGTCTCGGCCTTCAGCGCCGCGATGGCGGCGATGACCTTTTCGTCCTGGAAATGGCCCTCCAGCTCCAGGAAGAACAGGTATTCCCAGGGCTGGCCTGGATTGGGCCGGCTGTGGAGCCTGGTGAGGTTGACGCCGGCCGTGGCCAGCGGCTGAAGGCAATTGTAGAGGCTGCCGGAGCTGTGGGGCGCGGCGAACCACGCCAAGGTGCGGTCGCGGCCGGTGGGCAGGCCGTCGTCGCGGCTGAGGATGAAAAAGCAGGTTTGGTTGTGCTTGAAGTCCTGCAAGTCTCCGCTCATGACGGTGAGGTTGTAGAAGGACGACAGCGACGGGTGGCCGATGACGGCCGTGGACTCGTCGGACAGGGCCATGGTGGCCCCGGCGGCGGTGGAGACGGCGGGCCTGAGCTCGACGCCGGGCATGTTCAGGGCCAGCCAGTTGCGGCATTGGGCCAGGGCCTGGGGATGCGAGCTCACCGAGCGGATGCGGGGCAGCTCGCCGTGGACGCTCATCAGGGACAGGCGCACCGGCAGGTTGAGGGTGGCCTGCACCCGCAAATCGGTGGCGGTCATCAGATCCAAGGTCTGGCCGACGATGCCTTCGGTGGTGTTCTCGAAGGGTGCCAGGGCGAAGTCGGCTTCGCCCGCTTCGGCGGCGCGGAAGGCTTCGGCCAGATCGTCGCAGGGGATGAGCTGGGCCAGCCGCCCGAACTGCTGGAGGGCCGCGGCGTGGCTGAAGGTGCCGGCCGGGCCCAGGAAGGCCACCTTGGTGGGGGCCTGGGCCGCCCGGCAGGCCTTGATGATCTCGGTGAAGACGCCGATCACGGCTTCGGTCCCCAGGCCTTCGCCTGGGCCGCTTTTCTGGGCCAGTCGGGTGACGACCTCTCGTTCCCTGGTCAGATCCATGATGGGCAGCGAGCTGCGCTTTTTGATGCGCCCCAGCTCGATGGCCGCCCGGGCCCGCTGCTGGAGAAGATCGAGCAGGCGGGCGTCAAGCTGGTCTATCTCCGCCCGCAGGGGGGCCAGGAGGGCTCGGAAGTCGGCCGGCGGGCCGGCGGCCTGGCCGGCCGGGTTGTCGGGTTGGTCGCTCATCTGGCTCTCCTAGAACAGTTCGGCGTATTTGGGGGTTGAGCCGGCCGCGTTCGCCTCGACGGCCGGCGGCTGGCCAAGGGTGGAGATGCGGCGGCCGAAGCACGGCGCCAGCTCGGCGAGGCTGCTCATCAGCTCGCGGAACTGCTCGGGCTTGAGCGACTCGTCGCCGTCGCACAAGGCCGTCTCGGGCGAGCAGTGGACCTCGATCATCAGCCCGTCGGCCCCTACGGCCAGGGCCGCCCGGGACAGGGGGGCCACGTAGCTGGCCTTGCCGCTGGCGTGGCTGGGATCGACGATGACCGGCAAGTGGCTTCTTTCCTTGATCGCCAGCACCGAGGAGAGATCGAGCGTGTTGCGGGTGGAGGTCTCGAAGGTCCGGATGCCGCGCTCGCACAGGATGACCCGCTCGTTGCCGCCGGCCAGCAGGTACTCGGCCGAGCACAAGAATTCCTCGACGGTGTTCATCAAGCCGCGCTTGAGCAGCACCGGCTTGCGCGACTTGCCCAAGCGCTTGAGCAGCGAGAAGTTTTGGGAGTTGCGGGCCCCGACCTGGAGGATGTCGGCGTACGACTCCACCAAATCCACGTCGGTGGAGTCCATCACCTCGGTGACGATCCCCAGTCCGGTGAGCTCCCTGGCCTTGGCCAGCATCTTGAGGCCCTCCTCGGCCAGGCCCTGGAAGCTGTAAGGCGAGCTGCGGGGCTTGAAGGCGCCGCCTCTGATGACGTGCGCCCCGGACAGCTTGACGTCCCAGGCCGTGCCGAGCATCTGGGGATCGGCCTCCACCGAGCATGGTCCGGCCATGACAATGAACTCTGGTCCGCCGATGGCGCAGGCGCCAAGGGAGATGATCGAGTCCTCGGGGTGGGCTTGGCGGCAAGTGAGCCGGTAGGGCGGGAGCTTGGCGGCCGGCTTGGCGGGGGCCGGCGGCGGGGCTTGAACGGGCTGGGCATCCATGAGGCACCTTTTTTCTGGTTGCGAAGGGCGGCAGGCCCAAAAAAAGCCGCCGGCGCTTGGTTTCGCCGGCGGCCCCTATGATTGTTTTGTCGCGGAAGGGGACTTTAGGCGAAACCCGGCTGGGGGCCAAAATAATAAAACCAAAAAAAGCCGAAATAGGGCGCGGAGAGCCTCGGCGCGGCCGAAAGGGTCGCGGTCGACCGACGCGCGTCCGAACGGGCCGGGCGTCCGGCGAGTTCGGCCGTCGAGTCGGCGACGAGAGCGGTTGTCGGCTGTCGGTTCATCGAGCGTCCTTTGGGCCGGCCTTTTCAGGCCAGCCTGGCGACTTTTTCAGGCCACCTGACGGGTCGGCCATTTCTTTCGGGGCGAGCGGCCCTTTGGGCGCGGGGTCGCCTTTTCAGGCTGGCGGCAAGTCGTTGGCCTTGGCGGGGCCTTGGAGCCTTCAGTCTCCTTGGAGCCTTCAGTCTCGTTGGAGACTTCAGTCCCTGGCGGGGTCCGACGGAAACGGAGCCGCCAAAACTTGTCTAAAGATGATAATCCAGCTTTTCGCCCTTGTCAAGAGCAGATTTTGGCGGCTTTTTTTCGGCTTTCGGGCTTTTCTGCTGGCTTTCGGGCTTTTCTCGGCTTTCGGGCTTGCTCCCGGGGCCGCCCGCCGGCTTCAGCGGCCGGCGGGCGCCGCCTCGGAGTCGGTCAGGTAGCTGTCGTCGGCGAGGTTGACGACCTCCACCCGGCGGTTGCGGCCGTCTTCCGGGTCGATGTTGGGCAAAGGCCGCGATTCGCCGAAGCCGGCGATGGGCAGCTGATCGGCCGTCAGATCGAAGCGCTCGGTCAGGTACCGCTGGGCCGACAGGGCTCGGCGTCTGGAAAGGTCCATATTGTAGGCGAAGGAGCCCTTCGAGTCCGTGTGCCCTTCCAGGCGGAAGCGGCGGCCGGCCAGCTCGGGCGAGGTCATGGCCCGGCCGAGCGTGTCGAGCGTGTCGCGGTCTTCGGAGGTGAGGACATCTTTGTCGAACTCGAACAGGATGCGCAGCGCCAGACGGGGCCGGTCGTCGGCCTCAGGCTCGTTGAGCCACTTTTCCGGCGGCGGCGTGCCTCCGCGGGCGATGGTCAAGGCCGCCCGCTGCTCGGGGGTGTAGGCCGGCCGGCGGTCGCGCCGGCCGGGGTTCAGCGCGTCGATCATCTGCTTGACGCTGGGGTCGTCCTCGCCGGTCAGATCGGTGAGGCGACGGCGGTTGACGTATTGAAAGGGGTAGTTGATGAAAGTCCAGCGGGGCAGCGGAAAATCGGAAAAAGGGGGCTCCTTGGATTCGAAGGCGCCGCTGCCGTCGTAGTCCACGATTTGATAGTCCCAGGGCTCCTCGAGGTCGTGGTCGGCGACGTAGCAAAAGACGCGGCCGTTGTGGCTGAGCCTGACGGCTCGGCCTTCGCCGTCGGGCAGGACGAATTCTTCGCGTCGGCTCTCTTCGCCTTCGACGGCGACGTCGAAGTCGATCATTTGGTCGGAGACGCGCAGAGCGCCGTACAAGCTGGGCTTGGTCCAGCCGTAAGGAAAATAGTCGTGATGATTGGTCATGGCCGTCGCCTCGGCCGTCCAAAGCGCCAAGCCGAGCCAGGCCAAGACGGCCGCGGCCGCGGCGGCCGCTGATGTGCTGCTGAACATGACTGCCTCGGCGTTCTCCAGGGCGACTAGGGATCAGCCCCTTTCCCTGCTTATCGTCTTGAGCGATTATTTTCTTTAAGGCTATTGATTTACTTGGAATACGACTTATCATATTAACGGAGGTCCAGATGCCTTGGCTTGCGGAGGCCGGAGCGGGCGACGTTCCAAAATTCAACGGCCGCCCGGCCTCGGGCGGCCTAGGCAAGCGTCGGCCGCGGCCGGCGGGCGCCCCAGGTTGGCGCGCTTGATTGGCGCGCTCGATCGCGGCTCTGCCGACGTCGTCGAAAGGCGCTCCCGATAGGCGGCCTTGCAGGCGGCCTTGATCGAGTAGTTCGTTCGAGGAGTTCGTTCGAGGTTCACGGTCGAGGTTCACGGTCGAGGTTTACGGTCGAGGTTCACGGTCGAGGTTCACGCTCGAGGCTCACGGTCGCCGTCTCCGAACGGCGTGTTCGCTTGACGGCCCGGAAAGCCGCCCCCGAACGAGGCTCGGAGCTCTTCGCTCGAAACTCTTCGGGCGACGTTTTCAAAGCCCCGTCCATCGGGCGGCGGCCGGCGACATCTTTCGACGTCGCGGCGGCGGCGGCGGCCGTCGATCAGCCATCCGGCCTTGCGGCTCCTCCCGCCCGACGGACGTTTGTCGGCTTGGCCCCAAGACCCCGTCCGGGCTCCAACGGACGAGGAGGACCAGTGGGATTGTATTCGTCCGACAAAATCGAGGAAGTGGCCAGGGCGACCGACCTGGTGGCTCTGGTCAGCCTGCACGTCGATCTCAAGCGGGGCGGGGTCAACAGCTGGAAGGGCCTGTGTCCCTTCCACAGCGAAAAGACCCCCTCCTTCACCGTCAGCCCGGACAAAGGCTTTTTTCACTGCTTCGGCTGCGGCGTGGGCGGCGACGCCATCAAGTTTCAAATGCTCGTCTCCGGGCAGAGCTTTCCGGAGGCCCTGCGGGAGCTGGCCGGCCGGGCCGGGGTTAGCCTGCCGGCGCCGGACGGACGTGACAGCGATCCGTCCCGGCCGACCAAGGCCGCCCTCCACGAGGTCATGAAGGCCGCCCAGGCCCAGTTCAGGGCCTGGCTGCTCGGGGACGTCGGCCGGATCGCCCGCCGCTACCTGCGGGACCGCGGCATAGGCCTCGACATCGCGGAGCAGTACGGGCTGGGCCTGGCCGTGTCCGGCTGGGATCATCTGCACCGAGCTTTGACGCGTCAGGGCTTCAGCCCCCTGATTCAGCGGGAGGCGGGCCTGATCAAGGAGCGCGGCGGCGATTCCGGCGGCTGGTACGACCTCTTTCGCGGACGGATCATGATTCCCGTCAGCGACCTCGAAGGCCGGCCCACGGCCTTCGCCGGGCGCACGTTCCTGCCGGAGGCCGAAGAGGAGGAGGGCCGCAACGTCCCCAAGTACGTCAACTCCCCGGCCACCGACATCTACTCGAAAGGCCGGCTCCTCTTCGGGCTCCAGCAAGCCCGGCCGCACATCCGCGTCGGCGGCCTGGCCTTTCTGGTGGAGGGCTATTTCGACCTGATCTCCCTGGCGGCCGCGGGCGTCAAGCCGGTGGCCGCGGTCATGGGCACGGCCCTGACGCAGCAGCAGGTCAACCTGCTGAAAGGTCAGGCCAAGGAAGTCTTTTTGCTCTTCGACGGCGACGAGGCGGGCCAGAAGGCCGCCGTGCGGGCTCTGCCGCTGCTGTTCAACGCCGAGCTCGACGGCCGGGTCATGATTCTCCCGGACGGGCACGATCCCGACTCCTTCATCCGGCGGCACGGCGTCGAGGCCTTCTACGACGAGGCCGACCGGGCCCCGGACTTGGCCGACTTCTACGTGGCCCGCCTGAAGGCCGTCCATCCGGACAGCCTCGGCGGGCAAGCCCGCATGATCCGCGAGGTCAAGGAGACGCTGGCCCAGGTGCCCGACGAGGCCAAAGGGCACGTGCTGCGCCTGCGGCTGGCCGAAAGTCTCGGCTTGACCCCCGAGCTGCTGCCTTTGGGCGCGGCCGCGGGCCCGGCCGCGCCGCTTCGGCGAGCGGCGGCGGCGGCGTCGTCGCCGTCGGCCGAAGGCGTCGATCCCCTGGCGCGGCACTTTTTGCGGCACGTCATCATTCATCCCGAGTGCGCCGTCCTGCTGACCGACGAGCTGGCCGAAGCCTGGCCCCAGGACCGCACCAAGCCCCTCTTCGATCAGCTGCGGGCCCAGTGGCTCGCCGACGGGGCCCTGAACCCGGGCAAGCTGAGGCTGGACGACGACTCGCTGAGCTCGCTGGTCTCCGAGGCCGCGCTCTCGGAGAGGACGCACGGGCCCCAGGAATCGGCCACCCCCGGCCGGGAGTTCGCCAGGAAGATCGTCTTCCGCGCCGACAAGCTGGCCTATCGTCAGCTGAGCCAGGCCGTCAGGCAGGCCGAGGCGTCAGGCGATCGGGAGCTGGTCAAGCGTCTGGTGGCCGGCCTGAAAGGCTAGCCGACCGGTCCAAGTCGTCCGCCGAATCCGCGGCGGCCACCCATGGAGGTCAAGGCGACCATGGAGCGCTTCATTGACGTCAGGCCCGAGCCCTTCCTTCTGGACCCCGACCGCCGCGGCGAGGGCCTGGGCTCGGAGATGGAGGAGCCCGAAAACTTCGACGCTGTCATGGCCATTTTCGACGAGTTGGACATCCACCTGGCGGACGATCTCGACGTCGTCAAAAATGACAAGAAGTTCGTCGCCTCGAGCGACGAGCGCGAGCCGGAGCTGAGCTTCGAGCCGGACGCCGAGCCCAAGGTCACCGATCCGGTCAAGATGTATCTGCGCGAGATGGGGCAGGTCAATCTGCTGTCCCGCGAGGCCGAAGTGGAGATCGCCAAGCGCATCGAAAGCGGCGAAGGGCAGATCATCAAGTCCATCATGCGCACCACGGTGGGGCTTGAGACGGTGACCGACCTGCGCCGGCGGCTGGAGGAAGGGGAGGTGCGCCTCAAGGAGGTGGTCAAGGACGCCGAGGACGACTACGAGGAGAGCCTGCCGGCCGGCCCCTCGGCCAAGCGGTGCGATCAGGTTCTGGCCCTCCTCAAGGAGATCGAGCGCCGCTCGATCGGCCAAGCGCGCTACCTGCGCCGGGTCGATGGCGAGCTCAAGACGGCCGCCGCCGACCGCCGCCGCAAGATCTTCGCCCACGTCGAAAAGACCGCCGGGGAGATCGAGCGGCTCTTTCACCGCCTCAGGCTCGAAAGGCGCCAGTACGACCTCATGGTCAGCCGCCTGCGCGAGTGGGACCGACGCTTCGCGCAAACCCGCGCCGAGCTCGAGCAGGCCTTGTCCAAGCTCCGGCTCGGCGACGCGACGGAGCTCAAGAAGTTCGGTCAACGTCTCAAGAAGAGCCCCAAAAGCCTGCCGGCCAAGGCCCGGGCTCTGGGCCTGGCCCCGGAGGAGCTCGAGCTGCTGCGCCGCTCGGCGCAGGCCGCCGTCCAGCGCCAAGGCGAGCTGGAGGCCGAAAGCAAGATGAGCCACGAAGAGCTCCAGAAGGTGCTGGCGACCATCAGCCGCGGCGAGGCTCAGGCCTGCGAGGCCAAAAACCACCTCATCGAGGCCAATCTGAGGCTGGTGGTCTCCATCGCCAAAAAATACACCAATCGGGGCCTGCAGTTTCTCGATTTGATCCAGGAGGGCAACATCGGCTTGATGAAGGCCGTCGACAAGTTCGAGTATCAGCGGGGCTACAAGTTTTCGACCTACGCCACCTGGTGGATCCGTCAGGCCATCACCAGGGCCATCGCCGATCAGGCCCGGACCATCCGCATCCCGGTCCACATGATCGAGACCATCAACAAGCTCATCAGGACCTCCCGCTATCTGGTCCAGGAGCTCGGGCGCGAGGCCACGCCCGAAGAAATCGCCGTCAAGATGGATCTCCCCCTCGACAAGGTGCGTCGGGTGCTGAAGATCGCCAAGGAGCCCATTTCGCTGGAAACCCCCATCGGCGAGGACGGCGACAGCTACTTGGGCGACTTCATCGAGGACCAGCAAGTTCAAAGCGCCGCCGATCTGGTCGTCACCAACAGCTTGGCCGAGCAGGCCAGAAAGGTGCTCGGCACGCTCACCGCCCGCGAGGAGAAGGTGCTGCGCATGCGCTTCGGCATCGGCGAGAAGACCGACCACACCCTCGAAGAGGTCGGCCAAGAGTTCCAGGTCACCCGGGAACGCATCAGGCAGATTGAGGCCAAGGCTCTGCGCAAGCTGCGGCATCCCAGCCGCAGCCGCAAGCTCAAGCCCTTCGTGGAGTCCTGAGACGGCTCTCGCTCCGCCAGACGCCGCCAGGCGGCCGCCGGGCAAGATGACCGCCGGGCGCGGCCGCCGGGCAAGATGACCGCGGGCGCGGCCGCCGGGCAAGGACGCCGGACTTGCCGACCGCCGGGCGAGGACGCCGGGCTTGCCGGTCGCGGCCGGCCTGAAGCTCCCCAAGGCCGACGGACGAAAAAAATCGGGCCGCCGAAGCAATTCCGCCTCTGGAGTTTCGTTTCGCCGCCGGCGGCTGTCGCGGACGTCGTAAAACTTTCAGTCAAGACAGCCGCTTGGCCGGCCGGCTTGGGCCTTCGCCAGTCGACGGAAGACTTCAGGCCGATCGCGATATTATATTCAGTCGTGGCTGGATATTGGCTGCGGCCGGCGCCCTTCGCCCGCCGCGAGGGCTTGTTGCGCCCTAAAAAAAAAGAACACTATTTTTGATTTTATGATATGCTTGTCTGATTCAGCTGCAGGCGGCCGCGAGCCAAGGCTCGTCGGACGAGGAGGCTGATCAGCGGACGGAGCGAACGGCGCCGACGTTTGAATTTTACAGTTCGGGGAAATCATGCCAAACAGCATCAACAACCACACTTCCTTTCCAGGTTCCGAGGGCGAGGCCGTCGATTTGGCGGCTCAGGCGGCCGCCGAGAACGACTCCGTCGACTCTTCGTCGTCCGCCGCAGAGCCTGAGGTCGCCGCTTCCGCCGCGGAGTCTGAGGCCGCCGTTTCCGACGCGGCGTCTGAGGCCGCCGCTTCCGCCGCGGCGTCTGAGGCCGCCGTTTCCGCCGCGGCGTCTGAGGCCGCCGCTTCCGACGCGGCGCCTGAGGCCGCCGCTTCCGCCGCGGCGCCTGAGGCCGCCGCTTCCGACGACGCCGGCTCGTCCGACGCCGCTCCGGCCTCGGCCGACGACGACGACGGCCAAGACCTCACGATGGAGCAGTTTTACGAGGAAAGCCTGAAATGTCCCGCTGAAGGGGATGTTTTGAAGGGCGTCGTGGTCCAAATAAGCAAAGAGCACGTCATGCTCGACGTCGGCGCCAAGTCCGAGGGCCAGATCCAGATCGGCGAGTTCACCGACGCCGACGGCAAGCTCACCGTCAAGCTCGGCGATCAGGTCGAGGCCTTGCTGGTCCGCATGGACGACGACGACGGCGCGATCATCTTGTCCAAGGAGAAGGCGGCCAAGATCAAGATCTGGGACGAAATCGCCAGAGTCCACAACGAGGACGGGATCATCAGCGGCGTCATCGAAAGCCGGGTCAAGGGCGGCTTGGCCGTCAACATCGGAGTGCAGGCCTTCCTGCCGGGCAGTCAGGTCGACACCAGGCCCATCAAGAATCTGGAAAGCTTGGTGGGCAAGACGTACGACTTCAAGGTCCTCAAGTACAACAAGCGTCGCGGCAACGTGGTGCTCAGCCGCCGGGTCATCCTGGAGGCCGAGCGCGAGCTGATCCGCAGCAAGACCATGGCCACTTTGGAGGTCGGGGCCGTCATCGAAGGCTCGGTCAAGAACCTCACCGAATATGGGGCCTTCATCGAGCTCGGCGGCCTCGACGGCCTGCTGCACGTCACCGACATGAGCTGGGGCCGGCTGAGCCACCCCAGCGACCTTTTGACCGTGGGCGCCAAGCTCACCGTCAAGGTGCTGGCCTTCGACAAGGACCGCGGCCGGGTCTCGCTGGGCCTCAAGCAGCTGCAGGAAGACCCCTGGCTGTCGGTGCCCGGCAAGTACAACGTCGGCGACAAGGTCCGCGGCAAGGTCGTCTCGCTGACCGAGTACGGGGCTTTCGTGCAGCTCGAGCGCGGCCTCGAGGGCCTGATCCACGTCTCCGAGATGTCCTGGACCCGCAAGGTGCGCAACCCCGCTTCGGTGCTGAAGGTCGGCGACGTGGTCGAGAGCGTCATCCTCAACATGGACCTCAACGCCAAGCGCATCTCGCTGGGCATGAAGCAGGTCGAGCCCAACCCGTGGGTCTCGGTGGCCGAGAGGTACCCCATCGGCACCATCATCGAGGGCAAGATCAAGAACATCACCGAATTCGGCGCCTTCATCGGCATCGACGAGGGCATCGACGGGCTCATCCACATCTCCGACATCTCCTGGACCCGTCGCTTCAAGCACCCCTCGGAGGTCTTCAAGAAGGGCGACTCCGTGCGGGCCTTGATTTTGGCCATCGATCGGGAGCAGGAACGCTTCTCCTTGGGCATCAAGCAGCTCGAGGAGGATCCTTGGGTGCTGGCCTTCAGCAACTACCCCGTCGGCTCCGTGGTCACCGGCAAGGTGACCAGCATCACCGACTTTGGCGTGTTCATCCAGCTGTCCGAAGGCGTCGAGGGCCTCGTCCACGTCTCCGAGTCGGGCCTGCCCAAGGGCAAGCCCCTGTCCGAGGGCTTCACGCTGGGCGACGAGGTCACCGCCAAGGTGGTGTCGGTCTCCTCGGCCGATCACAAGATCGGCTTGTCCATCAAGCGTTTGCTGAAGGACGACGACTCCCCGGCCAAGGAGTCCGAGCTGCCCAAGAGCCACGTCGGACAAAGCTCCTCGCCCGCCTTCGGCGCGGCTTTCGGCGATCTCGACAAGCTGCTGGCCGAAAAGAAGCAGTCCAACGACTCCGAAGTCGGGAACTGAAGCCGGCTTCCGATGTCCGACGACTTGATCAGCGGCCCCCCCGCGCCGGAGTCCTCGACGACGGCCGAAGTCCAGACCCCCAACGTTGACCCGGCCGCCGCGGCCGGGCCGGCGGGGGGCCAGACGGGCGACGCGGCCGCCGGTCCTTCGAGCCCCTCGCGCCCTTCGAGCCCCGAGGCTGCCTCGCCGGGCGCCCCCGCCCGCGGCGGCCCCCCTCAATGGCGCAATCTCCCCTATCGCCGGCCGGGACCGGCCGTCAGCCCGCCGCCTCCCAAAACCTCCGCCAAAAGCTCCTGGCTGAGCTGGCCCCTGGTTTTTCTGATCTTGGGCTTCTTCGTCGTGGGCAGCTGCCATTATTCCTTGGTCACGACCGTCGACAGCTTCCGCCACATGTCGGCCGACGCCTCGCTCAGCGGCCCCGGCCTGGGCGTCTTGGAGATCGAAGGCGAGATATTCGACACCCGCTGGGCCGTCGACGCCCTCAAGGAGTTCGACGCCGACGACAACGTCAAGGCGGTGGTTCTGCGGATCGACTCGCCCGGCGGGGCGGTGGCCCCCTGTCAGGAGCTCTACGAGGCCCTCAAAAATTTCAACAAGCCCGTGGTCGTCTCCATGGGCTCGGTGGCCGCTTCCGGCGGCGTTTATCTGGCCATGGCCCGCGGCCCGGTCTTGGCCAACCCCGGCACCCTCACCGGCTCCATCGGGGTCGTAATGGATGCCATCGAGTTCCAAGGGGCCATGGACAAGCTGGGCGTCAAAAGCGAGACGATCAAAAGCGGCCCTTACAAGGACATCGGCTCGCCCTTCCGGGCCATGCAGCCTCAGGAGCGCGAGCTTTTGCAGAAGATGGTCATGAACGTCTACGAGCAGTTCGTGCGGGACGTCGCGGCCGGCCGGCCCAAGCTCTCCGAGGCCCAAGTCCGCAAAATGGCCGACGGCCGCGTCTTCTCCGGCGAGGAGGCCCTCAAGCTGGGTCTGATCGACGAACTGGGGGGCTTCGAGCAGGCCGTCGCCAAAGCCAAGACCCTCGGCGGCCTCGCCGACGTCGACGATCCGCCTCTGCTGCACTACGACGGCCGCCCCAGCTTGCTCCAGCAGGTCGTCAGCGGCCGTCTGCCCTTCGCTTCGTCGATCAAGTCGGCCTTCAGCCCCGGCTTTTCGTTGAAGTTCCTCTACCGGCCCGGGCTTTGACGGGCTGACGCTTCCATGGCCGCCGAACGCCGCCCACCGGATCGTCGACGCGACGTGTTCGACCAAAAAAAGCTGCTTTTCAAGCTGGTCGAGCGCAATCCCCAACTGCCGCCCGACGTCGTCCGCCTCGCGGGCGAGCTCGTCCTGGAGCTTTTGCACCAAAGCTTGAGCGTTGGCCGGCCCGTCGCCCTGCGCGGCTTCGGCCGCTTCATTCCCCGCCGCTACGACACCCCCTTCGCCAAAAAATTCGGCCTGCTTTTTCACCCCAGTCCCCGTCTGACCGAAAGAATCAACGCCAAAAAAAAACGAGCGCCCCGCAAGCCCCCGCCAGATTCCCAGTGAGTCGGCCCAGACCCTGCATGATGCGGCATTTGAGGGCGTTTAGCGACCTCATTGGTGATAGTATGTCCTATTGGATCTCTTAAATACCAATTATTAAAAAAATTTGAAAATAATTTGTTTGAGCTGCTTCATGGGCAATTGATACATGGCTACGCTCAATAGTGCTCTATTCATGAAAATATGATGGTACTAAACCATTATATGGGGTGATATAAGGTTGAGTATTTCTAAAATTATTGTTTAATCACCAATGCAGCAGGATATTTTGATGGTTTGAAAAAAAAAGAAAATAGAGGTAAAATGCATATATGTATTAAATAATAGCTTTATAATAAATTTATTCTAATATCATATTATAATTTAATTTAAGTTTATTAAAAACCAAATTATTTTACTAATATACTATATTTACTGCCTTTATAAATTAAGTTAATATAATAAAATTCTTAAACAGTTAATTATTGAAACTATTATAAATAGTTATTTAATAATTTCCATAAAATTATTTAACGCATTATTGTTCCCAATTAAAATGTGTCATATGAAATATATCAAATAAATATAGATAATTTTATAATAATAATAACTTAAACTATAGATAACTCCAGTTTTATCACTAAAAATATCGTATATATTACGATCAAGCTCAATTTAGGGTTGGAAGCACCAGTGAGGTTTTGGTCAATTTTTACCTGATGGAATTTTATGTCGCTTTGGAGCGGGGTTGCCAATCATTTTTTTCAAGGCCGTCAATCCGCGGCTTGCCCGTCGCTGGCCGCCGCCGCTGGTCGTCCCCAGTTTCTTAGGCATGCGGTCCAGGGCGGCGGGGCTGAGGAGCTCAAGAGACTTGGTCGGGGCCCGAGCGGGAGCTTTGGAGGAACTCCAGAGCCCAGGCGCGGAGGAGCGAAAAGCGTGGCTGACGGACGGAGGTGGAAGAGGCTGGGCGTACGGACGGACGCCTATGGCATGGTGGGCGGGCGGGAGTGAGCCCGCCCGTCTGAACGACTTGTT
>JAISZC010000240.1 GCA_031269485.1 Deltaproteobacteria bacterium | reverse complement strand
CGTTGGCCGCCTCGACCGGGCAGACTCGCAGGCAGCTTTTGCAGTCCAGACACCTGACCTCGGTCACCCGGATGGGCCGCTCCAGGGACCGCAGGCGAGCCTCGAGGTCGTCGCCAGTCGGGGAATCGGCCGGGGCGCCGGTCTGGCCGACGCGAAGAGGCGAAGTCATAAACACCTTGCCTTCTGGAGGCTCAACACGAGGCCAGATAAGCCTCAAGCCGCTCGACGACGGCTTGGTACTCCAAATTGTCGGCTTGATCCCTGAGCCACGCGACGAGCTCGCCGTCGTTTTCGTAGCAGTAGGACTCCAAGTTCTTGAGGTGGCGCTGGATGTCGGAGTTTTTGAAGTTCGCGCAGGCGGCCAGCAGAGCCCTCAAAACGTCGAGATCGGGCGACCGGCGCACTTCCCGGCGGTCCTCGCCCGGCTCGGCGGGAAAGCCGCGGAGCATGAAGGTCAGCTCGCGGGACAAATCCTCGACGGCGGCCAGCAGCCGGCCGTTTTCGGCCAGCACGGTCTCAAATTCGCCGGCCTTGGCCGCCTTTTCGAGCGAGAAGGCCAGCTCGCCCACCTTGACCGCCCCGATGCCCAGGCTGGCCCCCTTGAGGCCGTGGACCCGCACGGCGTAGTCATGCAAAGCCTCCGCCGAAGGCTCGAGCAGATCTTCGATCATGACCGGCAGGTGCCGCAAGTAGCTGCGGAGCATCCGCACGAAGACCTCCTCGTTGCCGTCGAAGCGGGCCAGCCCTCGGGCCAGATCCAGCCCCTCGAGACGCGCCTTGGCGAAGAGCGACTCCCGGCGGGGCGGTTCGTCCGTCTGGCCGGCGCGCTGAGCGGGAACGTTCCGCGGGCTCGCCGGCTGACCGGCCGGGCTGGACGCGCGCTCGACGGCCGCCGCCTCCGCCGCCGCTCGAGCCGCCGCCTCGGCCGCCTCGGCGGCGGCGGCTTCGGCCGGCCTCCGATCGCGGACCCAGCGGAACAGGACTCGATCGAGCAGCTCCAAGTCGATGGGCTTGGGGATGAAGCCCTGAAAGCCGCTGGACAGGAAAAGTTGCTCGGCCCCGACGAGGGCGTTGGCCGTCATGGCCACGATGGGCAGATCCGCCGAACGCTCGGGGGCGACCTCCTCGCGGATCTTGCGCACCGTCTCGATGCCGTCGAGATCGGGCATCATGTGGTCCATCAAGACCAAATCGTAGTTGTGGGGGGAGCTGCCCAGCAGGGCGATGGCCGCCCGGCCGCTGCTGACCACGTCCACGGTCATGCCGTAAGGCGACAGCAAGGCCTTGGCCACGTCCAGATTTGTCTCGACGTCGTCCACCACCAGCACCCGGGCGTAGGGCATGGGGGTGTAGAAATGCGGCCGCGAGATCAGGTTCTCTCTTTTGAGAAACTGGTAGGAGAGCAGGTTGGCGGCCACTTCCGGGCCAATGGGCGTCCGATCGATGATTTTTTGGCGGATGACGGCCGTGAAGGTCGACCCTTGGCCGACCACGCTTTCGACGGAAATCGAGCCGTGCATCATCTCCACCAAATCCTTGCAGATCGACAACCCCAGGCCCGTGCCCTCGATGGCCCGGGTGGTCATGCGGCTGGAGCGGCTGTAGGCGGTGAAGATGCTGTTGAGATCTTTGGAGTTGATGCCCAGGCCGGTGTCCGAGACGACGTAGGAGAACCAAGCCATGGAGCCTTCAATGCGGCAGCTCACCGAAAGCTTGACATGTCCAGCTTCAGTGTATTTGAAGGCGTTGCTCAAAAGATTGTTCATAATCTGCTTTATTCTGAGCTCGTCGCCAAACAGCAGCGATGGAATGTTTTCGTCTATTTCCAACTGAAACTCCACCGGCTTGGAACCCAGACGGACGATGTTGAGGCTCACGGCGTCGCTGACGAGATTGGAAAACTCGTACGTGGCCGGCAAAAGCTGAAAGCGGCCGGACTCGACTTTGGACAAGTCCAGGATGTCGTTGATTATGGCCAAAAGATCCGCCCCGGCGGCGAAGATTTTGGACAAATTTCCCCGGGTGCGCGGATCGAGCTCGTGGTTGAGCTCGGCCTTGCTCAAGCCCATGATGGTGTTCAGCGGCGTGCGGATTTCATGGCTCATGTTGGCCATGAAGGCCGTCTTGGCCTGGGAGGCGGCCTCAGCCTGCCGAGCCTGGATGGTTTCGGTCTGGTCATGAAAAAGCAGCAGCGTTCCGGCGATATTAATTTCCGGATCGATCAGGGGACTTATTTGGACTATATAATTTCTTGGACGCAGATTAGGATCAAATTGTAAGTTCTGATTAAACATTATCGGCGTTTTATTGTTTAACGCATCATCAAAAGCTTTTTCAAAAGCTTGAATTTCAACTTCAGGTATAAATCGACCAAATAGCTCTCTAATATTGCGTCCAGTGAGGAGTCCCATATGAGGCAGCTTCATAAGTCGTAAAAGAGAATTAGTGCCATATAGCAGACGGTGAGAACCGTCAAAAACCATAATTATATCTTGGCTATTTTGCAGGATAAGATCAAAAAAGACTTCCCGGCTGGTCCTTTCGGCGGCGATGACCATCGAAAGATTCATGTTGCCGGCCGTGGCCTCCTTGGTGCGAGCCATGAGCTTTTGCAAAAAGAGATATTGCCGCTGCAACTTTTTGAAGGACCGGCGGGAGCGGCGCAGCTCCAGCTCCAGTTCGACTCTGGTGAATTCCGAAATGTCGTCGACGACTTCGGAAGGCGTAGGCAGGTTAGAGGTCAAGGGCGTCACCTTTGAAAAAACCGGACAGTTGAGGGGCTCAGTCTAAATGACGGAAAAACGGCCGCCGAGCCTGGCATCAGGGCTCGGCCTTCAAGGCTTGGCCTTCAGGGCTCGGCCTTCAAGGCTTGGCCTTCAGGGCTCGGCCTTCAGGGCTGGCCTTCAGGGCTTGGCCTTCAAGGCTTGGCCTTCAGGGCTCGGCCTTCAGGGCTCGGCCTTCAGGGCTGGCGAACGTGGCCTTCAGGACGCGGTCCGACGTCACCTTTTGAGATCATAAAAAATCATCTAAACGATATTAATTTTTTATTTAGTCCGTAAAAATTTTTTTATCCATTCAAACAAATATTTGATGGTTATATGCAAGTTGTTGATTTTAACCTCGGACCGCGGTCGAGGACAGCAACCCGCGCGTCTTTCAGGGACTTAGAAGGTCTTTTAGGCTTTTTTAAGCCTCGCCGACGGGCCGGTCCCGAGGTCCGCTCGGGAGGCCAAGCGCGGCCTGAGCCGAGTTCGCGGTCCGCCAGCTTCACGGATTGTACACCACGCCCGCGCCGCAAGGCAAAGGGCCGCTCGGAGGCGGCCCGCGGCGGAGGGCCGGCGGCCGCGTTCCGCAGGGCCGCCCTCAAAGCAGGCAGCCGATCAGGGCCAGATTGTGGTAAGCGTTGCGCAGCCGGCCGTCCGCGTCGGGCACGGGGCAAAACTCGCCGCCCGAGTAGGCGAAGCAGTACGGCGCCTTTTCGTCCATGCCGGCCTCCATCACCAAGATCTCCTGGAGGTAGCCCAAGCCCAGGGCCGAGTTGCGGCTGATGCAGCTGAAGAGCAGACAGCAGTCGAAGGTCTCGCGCCTGACTCTTTCAACCACGTCGCGCATGCTGTCGAGCACGTCCGTGGCGTCGAAGCCGCCCAAGCCCAACGTGGCGTCGGGCGGGAGGTCCATCGTGCAGGTGACGTGGCCCTGGTGGCTCTGCGTTTCCACGACCACGGGCATGTCCCGCCAGTGGGCCGGCGACTCGATGTAGACAGGGACGACTTGGTCGACGCCGATGAGGTCGGGTTCGGCGACGAGGCCCAGGCCGGCAAAATAGTCCAGCGGCGGCCGGCCGTTGATCTCCTTGATGACGTTGCCGGACGATTCGGAGATCAAGGCGCGATGGCGCAGGAGCTTGCCGCCGGGGATGCTGCGGAAAAAGAACCGGGGCTCGGTTTGGGCGTCGATGAGCGCCAGGACCACGCGATTGACGTAAAGCGTCCCGTTGAACAGCACGTCGGGGCAGCCGATCGCCAGAGTGAAGCTGGCCGCGCAGCTGCCCAACACCGGCCGGCCGCCGGAGACCTCGTCGAGGCAATCGATCAAATGGTCGCCCTGGGGCCGGGCTCGGGAGCTGAAGGCCAAGATGAGCTTGGGCGGCCGGCTAAGCTTGGCGGCCAGCCGCTCGTAGAGCTCGACGACGGGTCCGCGCTCGTCGTCGCCGATTTCCTCCGACAAGCCGACGACGAAGTCGTCCTCGTCGCTGGTCAGGGTCGTCAGGGTCGTGGTGGCCGAGTCGCAGACCGGATCGCGCCTGACGGCGGTCACCGAGGTCAAGGGGGTGACGATCCCCGCCACGTCGAAGGGCAGCGCTTGGCACACGGCCGCCATCGGCGCCAAAGGCTCCATGGGGCCGAACAACAGGCCGATGGAGCGGCGCTTGAGACGATTTTTGAGATCCAGCTGAGCCAAAAAGTCCAAAACGCAGATGTCCGGCTCGTCGGCTTCGGCGGATGAGGCGGTGAGGACGCTGATCATCGGCGACGGTCCAATCGATTTTTGCGCGGATTCGTCCGCAGGTTTGCGCGCGGGTTCGCTCGCGGGCCGCCGGGCGCCCGTCGAAGCCGGCCTGGAGCGACTGGCGACGGCCGGAGCGCTTCGGCCGTCGGCCCTGGGGGCCAGCCGGTCGCCCGCCAATGGAAGGTCTCGACCGTGTCCGGGGGACGCCTTGGCCGAGGCGGCGAGGGCTTGCTGCCGACCCGCGCGGCCACCCAGGAGCAAGACGCTCCCGTTCTGTCAGACCTATCCAAATCTAACCATCTGATTTGGTGCTGACTTTCTGCTTCATAGAGGCCGGTTTCACCTTGTGACTGCCCGCAAGGCCAGAGCCTTCCTCTCCACAG
>JAISZC010000177.1 GCA_031269485.1 Deltaproteobacteria bacterium | reverse complement strand
ATGCCCGCCAGCGCCTTCTTGCGGCCGTAGTCTTTGCGCAGTTCGACGACCTCGATGCCCGTCCGCTCGGCTGGAGCGGCGGCGAAAGAGGCTGCCAACGCGTCTGAGGCGGCGATTTGATTCATGAAGGACCCTCAGGCAGATGATCAGGTTGGCGGGCCAAGCCGTCCGCCGGTCTCGGCGAAGCTATCACGCCGTTTGCGGGCGATCAGCTTGGCCGGTCGGTCAGGTTATTTTATCAGTTTTAACAGCTCTAATTTATTAGTTTTAGCCTAAATTATTTTATCAAGTTATTTTGCTATTTTATGTCTAAACATTCAATTAAATTCAAATAATTTGCTATATATTTCTTATAAATGGTTATATGTAGACATAAGCCAACTAAATTATGGCATTTTCAGTTAAGTTGGCCTGGCAGGCCCAAGCCAACGGTTGCGCCGCTTTACGGTCTAGCGGTTGCGCCTTTTTTCGGCCCCGCCGCTCCGGCCCCAGGTCAAGCCGCCTTGCCTCCTTCAGCCAAGCCTTGCCGTTTTACGGCCCAGAGGTTGCGCCTTTTCTCGGCCCCGCCGCTCCGGCCCCAGGTCAAGCCGTCTTGCCTCCTTCATCCAAGCCCTGCCGTTTTTCGGCCCAGAGGTTGCGCCTTTTCTCGGCCCCGTCGCTCCGGGCCTCGGCCAAGCCGCTTCGCCTCCTTCAGCCAAGCCTTGCCGTCGCCCGAGCCGGTCAGGCGGCGGTCAGCTGGTTCGGCAGCCGGCGGCCGGAGCTGTCGAAGAGGTGGATTTGTTCGCGGTCGACCGTCAGATGGACGGGCGAGCCCAAATCCAGGTTCGTCGAGGGCGCGACGACGACCTTCAGCTCGACCGCGCCGGAGACGACGTCCAGGACGCTGTCGCCGCCCCGTCGTTCCAGGCCCGCGGCCGCGCCGGAAAAAAGGGCCTTTTCCGGGGAAGTCAGATGCAGATCTTCCGGCCGCGCGCCGCAAAAATAATGGCGGCCGCCGCCGAGCTTGACCTCCGCGGGCAGCCGGCCAGGCGGGAGGAAAAAGTCCGCGCCGCCTTGCCGGAGGGCCAGCCGGCCGGAGATCTCGTGAAAAAAGCCCGACAGGACGTTCATGGGCGGGGCGCCCAAAAATTGGGCCACCAGGACCGTTTGGGGCCTTTCGACGACCACGGAGGTTTTTTCCGTCTCGATGAGCCGCCCGCAGTGCATGATGGCCACCCGGTCGGCCAGCGAGAGGGCCTCGACTTGGTCGTGGGTCACGTACACGATGGTCAGGCCCAGCTCCTGCCGGAGGCGTCGGAGCTCTTGGCGCATCGCCAGCCTGGCTTCGGCCTCCAGGTTGGAGAGGGGCTCGTCGAGCAGCAGCAGCGAGGGCTCGGCGACCAAGGTCCGGCCGATGGCCACCCTTTGGAGCTCCGAGCCGCCGAGGCGGGAGGCCTTGACGTCGAGCTTGGCCTCGAGCCCCAAAAGCTTGGCCGTCTTGGCGATCGCCTCCCGGACGCGCTCCTTGGGGGCGTGGCGCACCTCCAGCCCGAAGGCCAGGTTGCGGCGCACGGTCATGGAGGAGAAAACCGCGTAGTCCTGAAAAACCAGCCCGACGCCGCGCTTTTCGATCGCCACGTCCAGGATCGAGCGGCCGTCGACGCGCACGTCCCCGGAAGTCGGCCGCTCCAGGCCGGCGATCATGTTGAGGGTGCTGGACTTGCCGCAGCCCGAAGGGCCCAGCAACGCGATCGTCTCCCCGTCCTCGACTCTGAGGCTGAGGTCGTCCACGGCCGGGACGCCGGCCCCGGGGTATTCTTTGGTGAGCTTGACGAGTTCGATCATTTTTTGATGGCCCCGAAAGTTAGCCCCCGGGCCAGATGCGACTGGATGAAGAAGCCGCCGGCTATCAACGGGGCCATGGCCGCCACGGCCAAGGCCGCCTGTACCCCGTAGAGGGTGCCGGCCGTGGCGGTCACATATTTGACGAGCTGCACGGGAATGGTCGCCAGGCGGGTGTTGGAGAGCACCTGGGCGAACATGTACTCCGACCAGTTGAGGATGAACACCAGCATGGTCGTGGCGAACAGGCCTCCCTTGATCAGCGGGACCGTCACCGTGAAATGGGCCCGGAGGCGGGATTTGCCGTCGAGCATGGCGGCCTCCTCGATCTCCCGGGGCAGCTCGTCCACGAAGCTTTTGAGCATCCAGGTCGAGAAGGGCAGCGTCACGGCGATGTACACGGCGATCAGGCCCGTGTAGGTGTCCATGAGATTGGTCAGCGAAAAAATGATGACGAAGGGCACGGCGATGGCCGCCGGCGGAAACATGCGGCCCGAGAGGATCACCAGGGGCGTGGCCCGGCCGGGCGTCGAGTAGCGCGACAGGCCGATGGCCGAGATCAGCCCCAAGCCCACCGAGACGGCGGTGGAGACGATGGAGGCCAAAAGCGAGCCGAACACGGCCTTGGTGGCCGCCTGGCTGACGCCGCCCACCCCGTAGGCCCGGATGGCGTCGGGGTCGAAGAGGGTTTGGAAATTGATCAAGGTGGGCTCTTTGGGGATCCACACGGCCGGCGAGGCGTTCCAATCGATGGGCGGCTTGACGGCCGTCATGGTCAGCCAAAAAACGGGAAAAAGGGTCGCCGCCAGCATCAGAGCCAGCAGCAGGCCCTGCCACAATTGAAGAGGTCTGGCCGGCATTCTTTTATCTCCCGTTTTCCATGAGCTGATCCCTGACGGGCGTCAGCAGCAGATGGACCATGATCAGCGAGCCCGTCAGCGTCAAAAAGGCCGCCGCGGCCCCGTAGGCCAGCTGAAAGTCGTTGAAGGCCAGCTTGTAAATGTACAAGCTCACCGTCTCCGTCGAAGAGCCCGGTCCGCCGCGGGTCAGCAGAAAAACCTCGTCGAAGATCTTGACCACCTCCATGGCCCGCACGACGAAGGCCACCGCCACCACCGGCCGCAGCATGGGAAAAACCACTTTCCAAAAAACCTGGCGCGGGGAGGCCCCCAGGATGACGGCGGCCCGAACGGGGTTTTCCGGGACGCTGTTGAGGCCCGAGAGCAAAATCAGAAAAAAAAGCGGCGTCCAGTGCCAAACTTCGGTGACGACCACGGCCGCGAAGGCCAAATTGGAGCTTTTTAGCCATTCGACGCCCGCCAGCCCAATCAGATGGAGAATTTGGTTGATCGGACCGTTGGCCTGAAAAAGCATCCAAAAGGTGTAGCCTACCACCACTGGCAGGACCATCATGGGCGTCAGGAAGGCCGAGAACAAAAAACGCTTGCCCCGGAAGGTCCGCAGAAAAAGGACCGCCAGGGTCAGGCCCAGCACGAACTCCAGCGACAAGGACGTCACGGCCAAGAACAGCGTGCGCAGCACCGCCTCGACGAAGCGGTCGTCGTAAACCAGCAATTCCTTGTAATTGTCCAAACCCGTGAAGGCGGCGTCCCTGAGGCTGGATCGGGTGGGCGACCAGTCGGTGAAGCTCATGTAAAGAGCCACCAGCAACGGCATGATCAGCACCACGAGCGAGACGATCTGGCCCGGCACGGTGAAGAAGCGGCCTTGGACCCGCGGCTTTCTCTGGGCCTTCGGCGGTCGCGAAGCGACGGACGGCGGCGCGGCGGGCCTCAGGTCCGCCTCGGACGCCGGGCCTTGAGCCGTCAGGCTTGCGCCCGCCGGATCTTCGGTCGTCGGATCTTCGGCCGTCGGATCTTCGGTCGCCGGATTTTGAGGCTTGCGGCCGTCCGGGGCCGGGTCGGCCGGCGTCAGGTCGGCGTCCGGTTGGAGCGCGGAGGTCATGGTCGCACCAAAAAATTGTTGAAATTCCGCGGGCTCAGGCGTAGGCCGGTTAAATGCTCCGGCGGGCTCAAGGCTTGGCGGGTTCGGCCGTCCGAGTCCGGCCGCTCGGGGGGAGGCGGCTTGGGACTCGGACCGGCCGCCTTGGGCGGCGGCTGGCGGCTCGAGGCGGACCGGTCAACGAAGGCCGGCCGGCCGGCCGGCCGGACGTCGGCCGTGGCTCGAGCCGGACGCGCGGCGGGCCGGGCCCGGCCGCGCGTCGTCAAGGCAGGCTAAAGTTTCCAGCTGTCGCGGCCGGTGGCCTTCTTGATGTCGGCCGACAGGTTTTCGGTCAAGGCGAACCACGACTGCCGGACCTTGTCGCGGCCCACGCGCCGGGTGATGCGCTCGAAGGCCTTGGCCGCGTCGTCGAGAGCGGCCTGAGGCGCCTTGTCGCCGCTGAGGCAGGCGTGGACCTCCTTGTCGAGGGCGTCCTGGTACTCGAAGCCGCCGGGCAGGCAGAAGTCCGGCACGGTGTTGACGATGTTGTTGTAAAGCGTGTGCAGGTACTCGTTGGTGTAGGTCTGCGTCAGCCGTTCGGTGGGGGCCAGCATGTGGTTGACGCGGTAGGGATCCGAGTACCCGCCCAGGTAGGGGATGGCGTCGGCCGAGATGGTCGGCGAGGTCATCCACTGGCAATAGGCGTAGGACAATTCGGGGTTGGCGGAGTACTTGGAGACCGCGAAGCCGTACCCCCAGCAGAACATGCCGGCGTAGAGCAACGAGCCGTCGGACAGGACGTCGGCGGGCATGACGGCGGCCTTGATATGTCCGGCGGTGGCCGGGCCGGTCGAGGGAGCCGTGCTGTACTTGTAGCCGGAAGGCCAGACGATGTTCAAAAAGCCCTCGCCGCGACCGTAGGCGTTGTAGTTCGAGGACCAGGTGAAGCTGAAAGCGTCGGGATGGAGGTAATGGTTGATGGCCAGCATGTCGTCGAGCACTTCCAGGCCCTTGGGGCCGTTGAAGGTCGGGTTCATGTCCTGATCGAACCACAGCTGACCTTTTGAGGCCAACCTCTGCATGAACATCCATTTGCAATAATATCTTGAACGGTATTCCAGGCTGCCGTAGAAGTTGTTGGCCGGGTCATGCATGAATTTGGCCACGTTGAAATATTCTTTCCAGGTCTTGGGAGCGTCAAGCTCGTAGCCGTGCTCGTCGGCGAAGGCCTTGGCCTTGTCGGAGTTTTCCAAATAGTCGCGGCGGCACAGAATGGTGATTTGGTCGCCGTCGCACAGAAGACCCACCACACGGCCGTTGTAGAGCTGGGCGTGATGGCTGGCGGGAAACACCACGCCCCATTCCTCATTGAACAGGTCCGGCTGATATTTTTCGGTCCAGTCGGTCAGGTCGTAGATGAGCCCGGAGTCGAACCAGTCAGGATAGGACATGGCCGTGGGCATCATGACGTCGTAGCTGCCGGTCTTGGCCACGGCCTCCTGCATGCCCTTGGTGTGGACCACTTCGTCGGGCTCTTCGATGAACTCCAAGGTGACGCCCAGCTCGTTCTTCCATTTGTCGACGTAAGGGGTCATGTTGCCGATCGAACCGGTAGGAATCAGAAGCGTCAGCGTCTTCTTTTGGGCTTTGGCCGCATATTCCTGGGCCAAGGCCCAAGCCCTCTCCTCGGCGCCGTTGATCGCCGCCCAGGCCCGGCCAGCCCCCAGCGGCGAGATGCTGACCGCGTTGGCCACGGCCAAGCTCACCCCCAAGACGGCCAACCTGGAGATGAACGCGCGGCGATCCATCAGGCCGCGGTCATAATCCTTCAAAAGGCTTCGCATTTCGTTTTCGGCTTTCATGAACTGCTCCGGCGAGTCGTTGATCGGGATAAAGAAAGGCGACGAAGGTCGCTTGCGAAAAAAAAGACGAAAGTCGCTTGCGGGACAAAAAATCTGAATTCAAGGCCTCCTGCAATCCGCGTGCCAGGCGTCCGGAGAGCCCCCTGAGCGGGCGGGACGTCAGCCGGACCGGGCCTGGAGCCCGGCCGCCGGAACTGGCCGGGCCGGGTGAAGAGACCAAAGCGTCGGATGGCGCCGGCTAAAGTCACGAAAAAGTAAATTTAAATTTTTTCTGCCATTTGGTGGGTCGGCGGCGCAGGCTCGCCAAATGGAGCGCTGTTTCGGGCGCCGCGGCGTCCCGGCTCGGCCAGCCGCCTGAGCGGCGGTTCGGCTCTCGGCTGGCCGGAGAGGTTTTCAGCCGGCCAGAGCGCCGGCCCCAGGCCCGGCTCTTGAAAAAAGCCGGTCCTCCCCGCCGTCGGCTTTCGACTTTTTTTCCGTTCGCTCGACAATATTTTCCAGGCCCGTTCGTCTGCCTGTCAGAAGCCAAGGAGGCGCGTCATGTCCAGAGGTTTAGGCAAAGCGGCCGTGATCGTCGCGTTCGCGGCGGCGGCTGGCCTTTTGACCAAATTGTTGTGGAACGCCTTGATGCCGGACCTTTTCGGGCTCGGGACCGTCAATTTCCTCCAGGCCTTGGGGCTGCTGGTCCTGACGAGGCTGCTCTTCGGCGGGCTGGGGCCTCACGGTTGGGGCCATCATGGCCTCCGCCGGCGCTGGCGGTCACTGAGCCCGGAGGAGCGGAACTCGTTTTTGGCCGCCCACGGTCACGACGGCTCGTTTGGGGCCGACCGCTGGCGTCGTCGGGGGCGCGGACACGGCCTTGGACATGGCCGCGGCTGCGACGCTGACTGCGACGAGCCTGGCCAGGCGTCCGGCGAAGGGAACGACGACGACGGCGGCGGCGGCGACGGCCCGGTCAGCCGGCCGTAAAGAGCGCCCATGACCGAATCTTCCTCGCGCTTGGCCGCTCTGATCGAGGCGTGCCGCGGACGTTTGAGGGCCTTTGCGGCCCGCAGGACGTCGGCGGCCGAATCGGAAGACGTCGTCCAGGAGGCCATCGCCAACTTGCTGGCGGCCGACCGGCTGATCCGGGTGGAGTTCGTCGCGGCTTGGCTTTTTCGGGCCGTCAAAAACGAGCTCGTCGATCGGCGCCGGAAGATTCGGGAAATTCAGCTGGCCGACTGGGACGAAGGCGACCAGGCCTTGGCCGAAATGTCGGACGTGATGTCGAGTCAGCCCGATAATCCCGAAGAAGCGTATCTGCATTCGCTTTTTTGGCGCGAGCTGAACCTCGCCTTGGAGGAGCTGCCGTCAGAGCAGCGCGAGGCCTTCGTCCGGACGGAGCTGGAGGGCTGGAGCTTCAAAAAGTTGGCGGAAGACACCGGCTTGAACCAAAACACTCTTTTGTCCCGCAAGTGCAGGGCGGTGCGGCATCTGCGCCTGCGGCTCAAGGCTTGCTACGATGAGTTGATGAATTGTTGAGGTTTTTTCAGGGCGTCGACCTGGCGGCGCGCCGGCCCAGGGCGAGCGAATGACGGCTTGAGGTTTTTTTCGCGACGCGCGCGCCTGACGATGACGTGCAATCCAACGGCGGCTTGGCCTGCTGCGCTCAAGCGAGGGGACATATGAATTTTACAAGGGCTTTTTTGAGGCCTTGGGGTCGCTTTGAAGGTCGCCGCGGCGGCGGCCGAGGGAGTCCACGGCGCGGTCACGGACGCCGGACGACTCTTTTTGAGATCCTTTTTGAGGGCGGACATGGAGCTCGTTTTGGGGGCCGTGAGGCCTCCCAAGAGGACGTTTGGTCAGACGAGCGCGGTTTTCTCGGTTTGAGGCCCGAAAGGCAAGCGGCCGTCCCGTGGGGTTCGGAGACCGCACCGACGGCGCGGACGTCGGGGCCGGTTTGCCGTTTCGACGGCCGACGGCCTTGCCCTTCGCCCGACCGTTGCCTGGGCCGTCGTTGCCTTTAGCGGGCGTTGCGGCCCTGGGCCTCCCGATCCGGTCGGCGCCGCTTCCGGCGCCGTTGAGGCCGTCGGGCCGCGCCGGCCAGGTCGTCTTGACCTGCGGTTGCAATAAGATCCCAGGATCTCCAGGGCGCCCGCGCCTGGGGCGGTCGGAGCGCGGCCGCAGACCGGCGACGAGGCGGCGGCCGTCTCTCGGCTGGGCGTCTACGGAAGGGCAGGCCAAGCGGCGAGCGGAGCGGGCGCCGCCCGAGAGTCAGTTCAGCCGGCTAAAAGCCGGCGTCGGACGAGGCTTGCGGGCGGCCGCGAAGGTCATCTTGACGTCCTGCGGCGGCCCGCAGAAGGGCCAGGAGGTCACCAGGGCGTCCACGCCCGTGGCGGCCAGCCGCTTGACGTTGGCGTCGGTGACCCCGCCGGCGGCCAGCACGATCGCCCGGGGGTTGACGGCCTTGACGGACTCCACGGCCCGTTTGAGGTCCGCCGCGTCAAAGCGTTCGCATTGGACGACGTCGACGCCGGCCGCCGCCAGCGTCTCCGCCTCGGCCGGATCGTCGATTTCGGCGGCGATCTTTTTTTCCGGAAAGCGGCGCTGAGTTCGGCGACCAGTCCGGCGAAGCCCTTGACGCCCCCCACGAAGACCCGATGCTGGTCAAAGACCAGAATCGAATCCGACAAGCCCAGCCGATGAATGGAGGCCCCGCCGGCCAAGGCGGCGGCCAGCGACAACCGCTTGGTTCCGGGAAAATGCTTGCGGGTGACCGAGATCTCCACCTGCGGCGCGGCCTGGCGGGCCAGCCTGACGAGGGCGGCGCATCTGGAGGCGATGCCCGAAGAGTGCTCCATGACGTTTTGGGCCGTCTTGGCCGCGGCGTGCAACCGGTCGGCCGGGCCTTCGGCCTTCAGCAGCAGGTCGCCGGCCGTCACGGCGGCGCCGTTCGGCGCGAGGGCCACGGCCTCGACTCCGCAAAGCTTCAGCAGCCTCGCCGCCTCCTCGACTCCGGCCGCCACGCAGGATTTTTTGGGGGCGGCTGTCAGGATCCCGCGCTTGGTTTCCAGCTTCAAGGCCGCGGAAGTCAGATCCAGGATATGGAGGTCCTCTTCGATCAAGAGACGCAAATATTCGTCTGAAATCCAAAACATGTCGAAATCTCCGCAGCCGTTCGAAAGGGCTGCAAGTCAGGGGGCGGCGTGGCGCCGGCCGCGGCGGACTGGCGCCGCAGGCTTGACCGCCGAGCTCCAAAAAGCTTTTCCGCCGCCGGCCCGCGTCCGGCGTCGACAGGAGGGGCGCGGACGTCGGCGTCCAAACCAGCGCGTCCTCGCCTCGAGCGCGGGCTCGATTGCCCTGGTCGGCGGACGACCGCGCGCAGGCGCGCCTCGTCAACTTCTCGCTCGTTCCAGGATACCATGTCAACTTCTCGCTCGTACCAGGATACCATATCAACCCATGTCGCGCTGGAGTCTGCGTCGAGCGCCGCCGCCTTGAATCAAGCCGACAGCCAGCCTTTGCCCTCGGCCTGGCGGTCGGCCTTCGACAACCGCCACGATGGCGGTCAGGCCCCTGGGAGGCGCGGCGGCCGCTTGACTCTGTGTCATTCCACAGCGAAAATGTCCAAAGCAACCAGTGGGGCCACGGTGGCAAGGGGTAGCAGCCGCCCCCAGCTTCGACCGGCGGCT
>JAISZC010000148.1 GCA_031269485.1 Deltaproteobacteria bacterium | reverse complement strand
ATTTGTGCTGTCGTCATAGCTTGTGATCAACTTAATCCGTTTTACCGAGGAGTGTTTCATGACAGCCTCACAGAACCGCACAAAATTTTGGATCTGGTGAGTCAGCCTTATATACGGGTCCTCGACAACGATCTCCCGGGCATTCTTGACGTATGGCGCGATTATGGATTCATAGCTGTGCCCTGTGTCGCCATACAGAATTGTGAAATGCCGCTCGCTTGGTCCTGGATCGACGGGAGAGTGCTCTTGTTCCGGCGCGATGCCGGAATCAAGCCCGTTTCAGCGGAGGGCGAAAGCCAGAATTCGGAAAAGCGACGCGACAAGACGAACGGGCCGCAGCCGGCGCGCGCCGGTCCGCCTCAAGCCGCGCCCGGTCTGGCCCAGGCCGGCGAGCGGCCGAAAGGCGCGGCCTAAAAAAAGGTCAGTTGAAAACTCCAGGCTTGTCGAAGTCGGGCCGCATCTGCCTGGCGCTCCCCAAGCCCTGCACGTAGGAGTTGGTCAGGCCCAAGGCCCAGGCCTGCTCGACGGCGGCCTCGTACTCGCGGATGGACAGCGGCCGCCCCAAGCCGGGCAGATCCCGAAACTCGTCGTTGACGCCCAGCTTGATTTGGTGGGCCGGGTGGTATTGGGCCATGAGGCTCAGGTGCAGATCCTGGCCTAAATTTTCGGCCAGCCACGGCAAAAGCGTCGAGGTGCGGGCCAAGTCGTCCGGCAGCACCAAATGGCGCACGATGAGCCCCCGCGCGGCCAAGCCGCGCTCGTCGAGCTTGAGCGTCCCGACCTGACGCCGCATTTCCAGCAAAGCCGCCTGGTTGACCTGGGCGTAGTCGCCGGCCCCGAACAGCCGCATGCTGCGGGAGTCCGGCTCGCCCCCGTCCATGGCGGGATCTTGGCCGATCTTGGCGTCGGGAAGGTAGACGTCCACCAGCCCGTCCATGAGGGCCAAGGCGGCCGGCGAGTCGTAGCCGCCGCTGTTGTAGACCACCGGGACGTTGAGGCCCTGGGCGCGGGCCTGGGCCAGGGCCTTGGTCAGCTCGACGACGTAGGGCGTGGGCGAGATCAGATTGATGTTGAAGGCGCCGGCCTCGGCCAGCCGCAGCATCATCTCGACGATTTCCTCGACGGAGATGTCCAGGCCGCGGTCGTTGGATTGAGATATTTGCCAGTTTTGGCAAAAGACGCACGCGAGGTTGCAGCGGGTGAAGAAAATGGCGCCCGAGCCGCCTCGGGCGGGGTCGCGGCCGGACAGGGGCGGCTCCTCGCCGCGGTGGACGAGGGCCGAGGAAAAGCCCAGCCGATCGCCGGCCCCGCAGCGGCCGACGTGGCCGCCTTGACGGTCGGCCCGGCATTGGTGGCCGCACAGGATGCAGCCGACGTTAGGTTTTTTTAGCCCCACGAAGATCCCTCCGAGGAAGCCCGCGGCTTCAGCCGTGGGTGGTTGACGGCTGCTCGGGCGCGCGCCGTCGGGACCTGGTCGGCGGGCGGCGCGCTCGGCCGCGGCCGGCCGAGCCGACGGCGGAGGGCTTGAAGCGCTTGTCGGGAAAAGACAGCTGGAGCAGCTCGTCGATGTTGTCCACCGGCAGAAACTGGATGCGGCGCCGCAAGGTCAAAGGGATCTCTTCAAGATCCTTGAGGTTCTGCTTGGGGATGACCACTTTTTTTATGCCGCTGCGCAGGGCGGCCAGGGCTTTTTCCTTAAGCCCGCCGATGGCCATGATCTGGCCGCGCAGCGTGATTTCCCCGGTCATGGCCATGTCGCGGGGGGCCGGCTGGCCCGTCAGGGCCGAAACCAGGGCGATCAAAAGCGAGACGCCGGCCGAGGGGCCTTCCTTGGGGACGGCCCCGGCCGGGACGTGGATGTGGATGTCGAGCTCGTCGTAAAAATCGCGGGCCAGCCCCAGCTCGAGGGCGTGGGCCCGGATGAAGGCCAGCACCGTCTGGGCGCTCTCTTTCAAGATCTCGCCGAGCTGCCCGGTCAGAGTCAAGTTGCCCTTGCCGGGCATGGTGCGGACCTCGACGTACATGAGCTCGCCGCCCATCTCGGTCCAGGCCAGGCCGGTGACCACGCCGGGCTGGCCCTCGCTGAGGGCCGGCTCGGGCAGGACCTCGGGCGGCCCCAGGTAGCGGCTCAGCTGGCCCGGGGTGATCCGCAGCGGCCGGTCTTGGCCCTCGGCCACTCGGCGGGCCGCCTTGCGGCAGATGGCCGCCAGCCTGCGGTCCAGGGCCCGCAGGCCCGCCTCCTGGGTGTAGGAGGCGATGATCTTTTTGAGGGCCGCGTCTTGGATGCTCACGTGGCCCGGCTTGAGGCCATGCTCGGCGATGAGCCGGGGCAGCAGGTGCTTTTTGGCGATGGCCGCCTTCTCTTCGGCCGTGTAGCCCGACAGGTAGATGACCTCCATGCGGTCTTCGAGGGCCTGGGGGATGGGGTCGAGAAAGTTGGCCGTGGTGATGAACATCACCTTCGACAAATCGAAGGAGACGTTGAGGTAATGGTCGGAAAAGCTCGAGTTCTGCTCGGGATCGAGGACCTCCAGCAAGGCCGCGGCCGGATCGCCCCGAAAGTCCGAACCGATTTTGTCGACCTCGTCGAGCATGAAAACCGGATTGTTGGAGCCGGCGGTCTTCAGGCCCTGAATGATGCGGCCCGGCAAGGCGCCGATGTAGGTCCGCCGATGGCCGCGTATTTCGGCCTCGTCCTTCATGCCGCCCAGCGAAAAGCGCACGAACTTGCGGCCCATGGCCTTGGCGATGGACTGGCCCAGACTGGTCTTGCCCACCCCCGGCGGGCCCAAAAAGCAGATGATGGGGCCTTTCTGGCGGTGGTTGAGCTTCATGACGGCCAGGTATTCGAGGATGCGGTCCTTGACCTTTTCGAGATCGTAATGCTCGGCGTCTAGGATTCTTTTGGCTTCGGCCAGATCCAGGTGATCGCGGGTCGACGTGGCCCAAGGCAGCTCCACGATCCAGTCGAGGTAGGTGCGGATGATGGCCGCCTCGGCCGCGTCGGAGTGCATCCACTCGAGCCTCGACAGCTGCTTGGCGGCCTCGGCGGACACCTCCTTGGGCAGATGGGCCTTGCGGAACTTGGCCCGGTACTCGGCGGACTCGTCGACGTGCCCGGCCTCCTCGCCCAGCTCGCGTTTGATGGTCCGCAGCTGCTCGCGAAGATAATACTCGCGCTGGGCGCGGTCCATCTCCTCGTGGGTCTCGGAGTCGAGCTTGGCCTGCATGGCGCTGACCTGGAACTCTTGAACCAGGATGCCGTTGACCATCTTCAGGCGTTCGCGAGGGTCGACCGTCTCAAGCACCTTTTGAGCCGCCTCGACCTTGATCCGCATGTTGCTCGCGATCATGTCGGCCAGCCGGCCGGGGTCGTCGATGCCCTCCAGCAAGGCGACCACCTCGTCGCTGAGGGCGTCGCGGAGCGACAAAATTTTCCGGCTTTGCTCGCGGACGTTGCGCATCAGCGCCTCGAGCTCCACCGAAGGCTTGGGCGGGGCCGGCAGGTCCTGGAGCGGCTCGATGGCGGCCCTCAAAAAAGGCTCCCGCGAGACGAAGCTCACGACGCGGGCCTTGGCGAGGCCCTGGACGAGGATCTTCAGGCGGCCGTCGGGCATGCGCAGCTGACGCAGCAACTGCGCCACCGTGCCGACGCGATAAAGGTCGTCGGGGCCCGGCAGATCCTTGAGCCGATCCTTCTGGGCCAGCACCAGCAGCTGCTTGTCGCCGTTCTGGGCGGCCTCCACGGCCGCCACGGAGATGTCCCGCCCTATGAACAGCGGCAGGATCATGTCGGTGAAAATGACCAGATCCCGGACGGCCAAAAGCGGCAGTTCGGCGGCTATTTCGGTGTCTTGATTCTTGAAGGGCATCTGAGCTCGATCGCCTCGGCCGCTGATGATCGCGGCCGCCTGAGGCGGCCGCGTAATGGCGGGCCGACGACGCGGGTTTTTCGGCGCCGGCCTCAAGCGACGGCGAGCTCGCCCGCAGCTGAAAGCTCAGGCGCAGGCTCGCCGAATTTTCGTGGCATTTTTTTTCGGCGCTTCGCCCGACGCGCCCCGGAAGATGGCTCCGACGCTCGACGCGGCGAGAGGCGGGAAAAATGGGCCCGCCCCGAGTGGACGTTAAAAATATATTCCTATACGGCCAAAAAGGCAATAGCGGCCGGTCCGCCGAATCGCGGCGGCCGTCCGCCGAGGCGGCCTCGGCAGCCGGCCGCTTCCTTGAACGAAGCCCAGCTCGGCGAACCTGAAAGGCAAGGCCGCCCTTGGCGCCCAAATCTACTAAATAGCCTTGATTGAATTAATAGAATAAATAATTAACTACAAATATTAAATACAATTATTGATAATAACAAAGTATTTTTTAATATTTATATCATCATATCGAAATTAAATTATATAAAATGGATATAGTCTAAAAAAAATAAGATAGATTATCATAAATATTATTTTAAACTATTTAATGCAGACTAAAAATTTTTTTGATGTCTTTGTCTCTAAAAATAGCACTTTGACGTCGAGCGGACGCCAAAAACCGACGAAGCGGCAGTTTAGGCTTCAAGCCCCTCAGGCGCTTCTGGCCGTCCATCGAAGTCAGCGCCGCCGCGCCTCCGAGGCCGAATGGCCGCGGGCGCCTGTCGGGCGGCTTCAGCAACTTTAATCACGGCGCAAAAAAGCGGCTCATAACCGAACCAGGCGAGCTTCGGCGTCTCGCCAAGCTGAAAAGGCGATTGTCGCGACACGACAACTGTCGTCAGACTTCCGACAGCGCGCAGAATGACCCTCGCCTCAAAATAGGCGCCCATGGTACCGCGTACGGGCGGTCAAGGCGGCTTTTGGACGGTCAAGGCGATTTTCGAGCGGTCAAGACGGCTTTTGGACGGTCGAGGCGATTTTCGAGCGGTCAAGACAACTTCAGAGCGAGCCAGACGACTTCAGGGCGGGCAAGGCGACTTCCGCGGACGCCTTTGCTTTTTCCGCCTTTTCTGCTAGGCTTGTGGCCGACGACGGAACGCTCGACGCGCCGCCGGAACGTGTCTGACCGGCTTCTCGTTCCAATTGAGGCCGCTTCGTTTCGCCCCCTGGCGGCGCCAGGCCTTCTCCCTGGCGGCAGCCGGCGTCGCCAGGGCGGACGCCGGACGGTCTGCGCGGCGGCGAGCCGGCGTTCCGTCGCCCCCGCCTGAATTTTCCTTTTTCAAGCTTTGACTTTTTGACCGCGAATCGTTATAGTTGCGTCTTCTCCGCCGGGCGTCAGGCCCTGACGGCTCAAACAGTCCGTCAGCCGGCCCCCGGACGGCGGCTTCCGAGGCCCTTGGCAGGCCCGCAAGCCGGCCGCGTCTCTGGTCCTCGGCCGACGGCTCGGCGCCCAAACGGCTCGGCGCCGCCAGTTCCGGCCGGTCGGCCGGAGAGGCGGACGCGGCCGCAAGGCCGGGCGAAGCCGAAAGGCGCGGACGACGGCAGGCCGGTCGCCGTCAAGGCCCAATTTTGGCTCCAGGCCAGGCGACGCGCCGGCGATAAAAAACGGGGCTGACGACGCCTTGCGCGCCCCCGGACCTGCGGTCCACGCTGCAATTTTTATAGTTTTTCCTTTTTCTCGATTTTGCCGGCTTTTTTCACTGCGCCACAAACTTCATTTGAAAGAGAGGCATTTCATATGACCAAAGCCGAATTGGTGGCCAAGATTGCCGAAGACGCCGATCTGACGCAGAGCCAAGCCACGAAGGCGCTCAACAGCTTTCTGGAGAGCGTCAAAGAGGCGATTCAGACCGACGGCAGCGTCGCCATCGCCGGTCTGGGCTCCTTTTCCATCGTCGAGCGGGCCGCCAGGCGGGGCATCAACCCGAAAACCCGCGAACCCATTTTGATCCAAGCCACCAAGTCCGTAAAATTCAGGCCCGCCAAAGCCTTGAAGGATTCCGTCAACTGATTGCTCTTTCCAGACCCTGGACCGCCGCTGCGGTTCAGGGTCTGATTTCGCCGCCGGCCGCCTTGCGGCTCGACGGCCGCAAGCGGCCGACGCTTCGCGTCGGCCGGGAGGCATGCCATGGCAAGAGTGACCGTCGAAGATTGCCTGGAAAAGGTCGAAAACCGTTTCGTCCTCGTTCACTTGGCCGCCGAACGGGCCAGACAACTCAAAAAGGGCGCCCGGCCCCTGAGCCACAGAAAAAACAAGGAAGTGGTCCTCTCTCTGCGGGAAATCGCCGAGGGCCGCATCACTCACCAAAACGTCAAAGATTTTGAGCCTGTGCCTTCGCAAGTCGTCGTCGACAACCTCGAAATTGTGGAAGAGGATCTCTTCGACGAAGAGGCTTGATTTTTCCCTTTTTTGCATTTCTGGACGCCGAGGTCACGCCCGGCCTCGACGACGCCTCGATTCCTCAAAGCCGTCCGCCGAAGGCGCCCTCTGCGGCGACCGCCTGGGGCAGACCGTGGACGCAAGACCTCTCGCCGGCGGCTTTCGGGCCGCCGTTTTTTTTCGCCGGCGGCTTGCAGGCCGACCTTCGTTTTTTTATGGCTTTCGGGCCGCCGCCTTCTTTTTCGCCGGCGGCTTTCGGGCCGCCAGTTTTTTTCGGACAATCCGGCTTTTGGCCGCCAAGGTCCTGCGGCCAAGCCGCGGCGCCCAGAACGTCGCCGTGCCGTCGATATCCGCCGGAAAAACTTTCGCAGGTCCGGGTCGAGCTCAAAACAGCCTTCGCCCTCTTCGCTTCATTGACAGTAAGGTAAGGCCTCTCATCCGTCGTGGCAAGGGGGGCGCCTCAATTAAAAGCGCCTGTGCGTCACGGCAGAAGCGACGCGGCCAAGGCGCGGCCGGCGGAGGCGGATTCGAGAGGTCGCTGGCGACCTCGATGGCTTTGAGGCGCTTGAAGTTCGGGCGTTGACGAGCCTGTCCCGCCGAGCGGCCAAGGAGCCCCGACTCGTTCTTGGAAGGCGGGCGCGAAGGGCGCCCAGGCCCGAAGGCCGCAGGACTCGATTCTCCATGGCTCGCCGGCGCAACGCTTGCCTGAGGCGTCGAGACGCCTGCGCGAGCCGACGAGACGGAATCCAAGCCGTCGGCCGCCAGACGGCCAGGTTGACAGGCCTCCAACTGCGCGCCCGGCTTGACCTTCAGCGGGATGTGCGATATATTTTCCGCATCGCTCTCCGCGATGAAGCGTCGCCGTTTGCCGCCGCAAGGCTTCCGAGGCGACGGACGTCAAATTCGCCGAACCGGCCAGGTTCGATCCGGCGGGCTCGGGCCGCCAATTTCCGCGGCCCCAAGCCGACGCGCCGGTCGGTCGTCGGGAGCGCGGACCGGACGGGTCCAAGGAAAGCCCATGGGAGAATACACCGCTTGGGATGTTTTCATCATCGCTTTGCTGACGGCCATCATTTTTTGGACCAGCCGCTTCGGCCAGCTTTTTCGCGCCGTCGGCCGGCTGCTGGGCGGCCTTTTTCGAAGCCGGCGTCCTGACGGCGGCGACCAGACCGAATGAGGCCTTGATCGCCATCTTGCCCTCCTCCCCAAGCCCGGCGCGCTCCGGGCCTCGCAGGCTGACCCCGCGCCTATGTCCGTTTTGATGATCCAAGGCTGCACCTCCGACTCCGGCAAAAGCACCCTCGTCGCCGGCTTGTGCCGAGTTCTCAGGCGCCGCGGCCTGTCGGTGGCGCCCTTCAAGCCCCAGAACATGGCCCTCAACAGCGCCGTGACCGCCGACGGCGGCGAGATAGGCCGGGCTCAGGCCGTCCAGGCCCAGGCCTGCGGCCTGGCGCCGATCAGCGACATGAACCCGGTGCTCCTCAAGCCCAATTCGGAGACGGGCTCGCAGGTCATCATCCAAGGCCGCGCCTTGACCGAGATGGAGGCCAGGGACTATCACCGGTACAAGCCGTTGGCCAAAAAAGCCGTGCTGGAGTCTTTCGAGCGGCTCCGGCGCCGCTTCGACCACCTCGTGGTCGAGGGGGCCGGCTCGCCGGCCGAAATCAACCTCCGGGAGGGCGACATCGCCAACATGGGCTTCGCCGAGGAGGTCGACTGCCCGGTGCTGCTGGTGGCCGACATCGAGCGCGGCGGCGTTTTCGCCCACCTGGCCGGCACCTGCCAAATCCTCGCGGAGAGCGAGCGCCGCCGAATCAAGGGCTTCGTCGTCAACCGCTTTCGGGGCGATCCGACCATCCTGACGCCGGGCCTCAAATGGCTGGAAAACTACTGCGGCAAGCCCGTGCTTGGCGTGCTGCCGTACCTCGTGGGCTTCCACCTGGAGGCCGAGGACGCCATCGACCGCCGGCAAGGGGCCAAGGAGGCGCAGACCTTCAAAATCGTCGTGCCGGTCACGCCTCGCATCAGCAACCACACCGACTTCGACCCTCTGAGGCTCAACCCCCAGACGGAGGTGACCTTCGTCCGGCCCGGCGAAGAGCTCCCCCCGGCCGATCTGCTGATTTTGGCCGGCTCCAAGAGCGTGCGCGGCGATCTGGCCTTTTTGGAGGCCCAGGGCTGGCCCGAGCGAATCAAGCGGCACCTGCGCTACGGCGGCCGCCTGCTGGGAGTGTGCGGCGGCTACCAAATGCTGGGCCGCGCCGTCCACGACCCCGACGGCCTGGAATCGGCCCCGGGGACCAGCGCGGGCTTGGGGCTGCTGGACGTCGAGACCTCTCTGGCCCCGGAAAAGCGCCTGCTCAACGTCACGGGCCGCTTGACCTGGGAGGACGCTCCGGCCTCCGGCTACGAAATCCACGCTGGCCTCACCAGCGGCCCCGACCTGGCGCGGCCGTTCTTCGTGCGCGACGACGGCGAACCCGACGGGGCCGTCAGCTCCGACGGTCAGACGGCCGGAACCTATCTGCATGGACTCTTCGAGAGCCCCCCGGCCGCGGCGGCCGTGCTGCGCTGGGCCGGCCTCAAGACGGCCCGCGAGCTGGACTACCGCTCCATCCGGGAACAGGGCCTGGAACGGCTGGCGGATCTGCTCGAGAAACATTTGGATCTGGGCTTCATTCTGGGGCTGCTGGGCCTCTGAGAAGACCACGGTCCGGCGACGGGCGGCCTTGCAACGTCCGGCCGACCTTGGAGCCGAAGCTCGCGAGGCGGGCTCTCAAGCCGATCCGCCGAAACGTCCCGCAACCAAGCCGCCTGACCGGCGGCGCGGATTAATCGATGCCCATGAGCGGACCTCTTGAAGGCTTTTTGCCCGACTCTCTGGCGGCCTTGGCCCGCCAAGGCCGCCGGACGACCCTCGAGTGGCTCGCCGCCCCCGGCCAAGCCCGGACGGAGGCGGTCGCGGCCGACGACGGCCGGCTCGTTCTCGTCATCGACGGCCAGTCGCAGGACTCGCGCCGCGAGCCGGACGCGGGCCGCTGGCTGAACCGGCAAATCGAAGAGGCCCAAGCGGGGCCGACGCGCCAAGCCGTCTGGCTCTTCGGCTGGGGCAGTCCGTCGGCCGTCCGCTTGGCCTTGAGCCGCTTCGGCCGGCTGACCGTCTACGAGCCCGACCCGGCGGCGGCCCGCGCGGCGCTGACCTTTTTCGACTTTCGCCCCGAGCTCGAAGCTGGACGCCTGGAGATGGCCTCGCCTTGGCTGGTGGCCGAAGGCGCCCCGGCGCCCCAAGCGCTTCTTTTGATCCACCCGGCCTCCGCCCGCCGCGCCCCGGCCGCTCTGGCGGGCCTGCGTCGCTTCCTGCCGGGCGAACGACGCCTGGCGGGCGAAGGCCGGCTCCTGATCGTCCCGCCCTTTTCCGGCGGCTCGCTGCCCATGGCCGGCTTTTTGGCCCGCGCCGCCGAGGAGCTGGGCCTGGACGCCCGCCTCCTGAGCTGGTCGCCGCCTCTGACCGCGGCAGCCGAAGCCCTCAAGGCCGCCCCCGAGGGCGGCCCCGCCGCGCCCGGCTCGGCCGCCCTTTTTCGCGGCTGCGCCGAGCAGGCCGCCGAAGCGGCCGCCGCCTTCGACCCGTCCCTCGTGCTGGTCCTGGCCCAAGCCCCCCTCGACGCCCGCGGCGTCGCGCTGGTGCGCGAAAAAGCCCCCGCCTCGCCGACGGCCTTCTGGTTCGTGGAGGATTTCCGGCGCTTCGGCTACGTCTCGGAGGTCGCCCCGGCCTACGACCTGTTCTTTCACCTCCAAGGCCCCCTGATGACCCCGAACCTCAAAAACTGGGGCTTGCCAAGAGCCTGG
Organism: Deltaproteobacteria bacterium; assembly: GCA_031269485.1. Taxonomy (GTDB): domain Bacteria; phylum Desulfobacterota; class Desulfarculia; order Adiutricales; family Adiutricaceae; genus JAISZC01. The sequence continues at coordinate 2,311 of JAISZC010000148.1, read as the reverse complement.
ACCCTGCCGGCGGCGGCCGAGCCGTCCCTGTTTCGGCCGCGGACCGACGTGCCGGCGCCCTATCGGGCGACGGTCTCCTTCATGGGCGCCGGCTACCCCAACCGGCGGGCGATCCTGGCCGACTTCGCCGCGAACTGGGCGCGCCGCGGCCGCCGACCCGAGGATTTTCGAATTTTCGGCTCGGGCTGGGACCGCTGCCCGCCGATTTTGCGGCCTCACCTCTTCGAGGACGGCCGCCGGGTGACGGCCGAAGAATGCGCCCTCATCTACGCCGGCGCCCAAGTCAGCCTCAACATCCATTCCGGAGACGCCGCAGGCTTCGACCGGGGCGGCGCCTTCGTCAACCCCAGAACCTTCGAGGCGGCCGCGGCCGGAAGTCCGCAGGTCGTCGACCGGCGGGAGCTGCTGGCCGACGCGTTCGACGACGACGAGATCAGCGCGGTCGACGAGCCCGCCGAACTGCTGACGGCGGTCGAAAGGCTGCTCGACGACCCGCCAAAAGCCCGGCGGCAGGCCCAGGCGGCCCGGGCCCGAGTCCTCAAGGAGCACCTCTACGCGCACCGGCTGGCGTTCATTATGCGCCACGCCCGCTAGCGCCTGCCTGCCTGCCTGCCTTTGCTTGCTTGCCTTTGCTTGCTTGCCTTTGATCAGAACTCCAAAGCTGTTCAACGGCGCTGCTTCCGGCCGGCGACACTTCGTCCGCCAGCCAAGTGCTCCGAGAGCCTTGCCGTGGCTGGCCCGGAGAGGCCTCGCGACTGTTCGGAGCTCCAAAGCCGTTGAACGGCGCTGCTGCCGGCCGGCGACTTTTCGTAATTCGTCGCCCCGGCAAAAGGGCCTATATACCCGGAATGGCAGGATAAATCCTGTGAAATGGCCCCTCTGGACTCGCATTCTCGACTGGCGACCTAAGTCCCTGTAATCACGGGTAAAGGGTCCAAGCCCCGGTCGGCAACGGCCTGAGCCTGGCCTCCATCAGCTTTTCGAAAATGGCCTTTACCAGTGGGGTTACGCAATTTCCAGCCTAACGATCTTTCTAGCAATTTTAATGCCAATAGGTCATTAACAATTTCTGTGCCAACGCTATCTAGCAATTTTAATGCCAATATCTCTCTATTAGAAAAAATACTTTTTTTTGCGTAAATTTTACATATCAGGCCTCTTTATCTCGTTTAATATGGCTCTAGTAACCTAATACCTCTGAATAGGAATTCATCGCTGTCAGACGGGCCATAACTGCTCAATTGGGGAAAATTAGTGGCCCATATATACCGACTTATTGATCAAAAATTAGTTATTTTGCCTAATATTTTGTATATAAATAGTCGCTCCTGCAAAATGGCCTATCTACTCGGAATGGCAGGATAAATCCTGTGCCATGGCCCCTTTGGACTCGCATTCTCAACTGGCAACCTAAACCCTTGTAATCACGGGTAAAGGGTCCATGCTACGGTCGGCAACGGCCTAAGCCTGGCCTCCATCGGCCCAGAAAACCGCCCTTAACAGGTAGAAATAGGCCAGATTGACAATGCCTGTCTATTCAATCTTATCTAATTTTTTCTAAAATGGCCTTACAAGAGATGTTACACAATTTTCATGCCAATATCTCTCGATTAGAAGAAAAAATTTTTTTATGGATAAATTTTTTTATAGACCTCTTTATCTGGTGTAATATAGCTACAGTAATCTGATAGCAACATATGTGAATCTATTGCTGTTATACTAACCGCAATTATTTAATTAGTAAAAGTTGAAGACCAATATATACAGATTTATCGATAATAAATTAGTTATTTTGCCTAATATTCTGGATATAAATAAATAATATGCTTTTAAAGATTTTGACATGGATGAATAAATAAATAAATAAATAAATAAATAAATAAATTGATATTTTAGCAAAAAAAATTGATATAAATAATTTAAAGATATATTTTATATATTTTTTCTAAAAATATAGTACACACTGGTAAAATAATCGATTTATTGATATAATTTGTGCTAATTCAATATTTTTATTAATTAAACGATTAAATAGTAATTAAAAAAATGGGTGAAAAAATGTTTATTGCTAAAAAGTTCTATAAAACTAGTTTTAATCTAAATTATCAAAATACAAAAAACAAATCGAAAAAAGTAGTTAATTTAAAAAATAGTAACTTTATTTGGTAAAAATATATTTAAAGAAGATATAGTTTGCTATTTTACAGTTAAATAAAAATATATAGCTTATCACACAGATATTAGATTAGTTTGCCAAATTATTTTTCGTTATTGGAAAATTAACAAGCATTTATTGATTAAATTTCACAAT
>JAISZC010000134.1 GCA_031269485.1 Deltaproteobacteria bacterium | reverse complement strand
CCAGCCGCCTCAGCGGGCTGGGCACCAAGGGCGGCAGCGGGCTGATGTTCGACGAGGACCCGGGCAACCAAAAAGTGGTGCTGGGCTCCGGCTCCAACCGCGGCAGCATCAGTTTGACGACCAATTCACCAACCACCGCCCTTATTCAGGCTGACGTGGTCAATTCGATGACCATGGTCAATGCCTCAATGTCGGCTTTGGACACTACTTTCACTACCGGGGCCGACTTTGTGGTGAAGGCTGAGAATTCTGATCTGACGCATATAATGTCCATCATTCAAGGCCTCCAAACCGCCGCTCAGGCGACGAGCTCGGTCGCCAACACGATTTCGGCGTTTGACGGCAATGAAGAAGTGTCAGATGCCGATCTGACCGCCAAATGGGCCTCGTTGATGAATTTTACGGCTTATACGCTATTCAAAGCCTCTACTTTATATTCAAATATAAAGAAATTACTGGCTGATCCACTACCGATGCTCCCTCATAAGCCGATGCTGGCTTTAGAAGTCAATAATAATGGTGCATCTGGGGCTTGGCGATCACAAAGAACTACTAATGTTGATATAGTGGCTTGGGTAAGTTTGCTGTCTAATTTTGTAAAATTGGCCAAACCAATTGATGATGCAGTCCAAAATATTGCGGAAGATATCGATAGTAATCCAAATGATAGTCCAGATATAAAAAAATTAAACAAAGATAAAACTGAACTGCAAAAAAAAGTTGCTGCCTTAGGGGACAGCGATACAGATAAAATTAAAAAGGAAATTATACAATCGAAAATTGACGATATAAATAGTCAAATTCTCAAACTTAACGAACAACTGGAAAAAAATAAAAATAAATTGAGTAAAAAATTATCTTTAGCTTCTAATGTCGGATCAGAAACAGTAGATGTAATTTTTAATATTATTAGCCTGGTAACTAGCATATGGGCCATGAAAAAGCCTTATAAAAGTTTAGAAGGCATACTCATTAACAATTTAGATTCATATGTTAGCATTCAAGCCAATAATCATATCTCAATGTCAGGCTATGGTCCAACAATTATCGAATCATCTAAAGCTCTTCTTGGAGATTTACTCCGATTTGGCTTATATGAAACAAATTTACCAACAAAGTTAATAATTCCTGAATCTAGTGTCACATTAGCATCTTTTGGTACAGCTAGTTTTAAAAAATCAAAAGCTATATTATTAAGAAGTGATATAATTCGTTCAAGAGCTAACGAAATTAGTCTTCAAGCTACAGATGCTATATTTAGCCAGGCTACAAATCAAATTCAATTAATTACTGGAATAAAACCAGCTAATATAACTAGAAAAACCGCAATTACTGCTGCTGAACAAGCATATAATACATCATATAACTTAGCTGAGGCTGCAGAAGATAATTCTCCAGATAAAGCTGAAAAAATACAAGCTACATATCCGTTTGCTCATACTCTATTAAACCTTGATCATCCTACTGTAGCAGAATCTACTTTTACGAAAGGAATTTATTTAAAGACTGAAGAGGCATCTATGCCTATTTTGATTGCTACTGCTAACTCAGATAGTAAAATTACGTTAGCTCAAAGTGTTGCTGATATCGCCACTAATGAAAACGATAGATATTTAGAACTAAATAAAGATTTTGTCCACCTTCAAAATTGTAAGAATTCTTTATTACATTTAAGTGACAAAAATGCTGAATTAAAAGCGGATGAAAACTCTTATTTAAAAATAGGCTCACAAACTATAAATCTTAGTTCGACAAATAAGACTAATCTCACTATGAACGCTACTGATGCCACTCTTAAAGGAGAAACTGGAGTTGTGCTCACCGCCAACAATGGTCAGAATTCATTAACTATTAATTCTCAAGGCATAGCGCTTAAAGTTGGTGGTTCGTCAGTTAAATTGACACCAGCAGTCGCTCAAATGATGTCTTAGCGCTTTAAAAGTGGGATAAAAAAGATATATTATGTTACAAAAAATTTAACTTGGCTGACACAGTCAAGTGAGTCTATTGTTTATATTTAATTATTTGTATTTACTATTCTATAGGTTGTCTGTATACATTGTGTCCTCAAAAAAAATTGCCAATTCAATATTGTGTCAATAATAACTAATAGTTTTTAAAGATAAAACAATAAAGTCGGCCTGTCATAATTTTTTTTGACGCCCAATTGGCCAGTGAGCCGCCCAAAGGACGGGCCATGAAGATCCTCGTCGAACCCCCGGCTTCGCTGACGACGGTGAACTATCTGGTCGGCGGCCGGGACAGGTTGGCGCTGACCGGCGCTGTGGGCTTTTCTCTTCTCCCGGGCGGGGGGCTGACGGATCAGCCGCAGACGTGGTCAGCGGCCATGGAGTCGCTGGCGCCGTACGCCGATTTGGGGCTGGTCTTTGACGCCGGCTTGCCCAAGCCGCGCGGCGAGTTTCTGTGCGCCGGCCAGGCCTTCGCCGAGGGCGGCGGCCTTAGCGCGGGCCTGACGGCCAGTCTGTCGGTCGGCCCGTTGCGTCGCGATTTTCTGGCGTTAGGCGACCAATTTTTCGAAGGTCCGCGTCCGACGGCGCCTAAGCCATTCAGAGCCATGCCCCTGGGGTGGGCGCAGACCGCCTTTGACTCCGTAACCAACCCCTATGGCCAGACGCCTGGCCGGACGTTGGGCGCCGAGGGGCGGGTCCTGGCCGTCGTCAACGTGACGGAGGCCTTCCGCGGCCTCGACGGACGTCTCGTTCCCGGGGGCTCGACGGCGCCGGCCTCGCCTTTGCCGCGGCCCATGACGGCCGATCGGCTGAAAAACTTGGGCGATTTCGGCCCTGAGTGGCTCAAGAACGCCTGGCCGGGCTTTCCGGCCGACTTCGACTTCGAGTTCTTCAACGCCGCCCAGCTCCCGCAGCGTCTGGCCAAAGGGCATTTCCGCGGCGACGAACCCGTCGTCGCCGCCCGCTTGCATCCGGACCATCCGCGGCTCGTTTCGGCTCTTCCGGGCCGGCGTCTGCGGATCTTGGCCTTGCGCCGCGCCGCAGGCTCAGTTGCCCTCGTCGAGGTCGAGCCGGTCTTGGACACGGTCTGGCTTTTCCCAAACTTTGCGATCGGGATGGCACTGTGGCATGCCAGCTTGAGCGCGGCGGACGAGCAGGCCTCCGACCTGCCGGAAATCGTTGCTGGCCTCGAGGAGCTCGACCGTCCGCCCGCCCCGGCGGCCGAGCTCTGGGCTCGGGCTCAGGCTGGCTGGGTTGAGCCCGAGCTGGCGGCCGCGGCGCCGGCGGCCGCCCCGCCGGAGCTCGAGCCGGTCCAGCCGGAGACGAAGCCGCCTGAGGCGCCGGACGCCGGGCCGGCCCTGGCCACGCTGTCCGCGGTCGAGCTTCCCCAGGCCTCGCCGCCGGCCTTCGTGGTGGCCGCCGTCATGGACGAGACCAGACGACGCTTGGAGGCCGATTTGCCGGAGTTGAACCGAGCCTTGGCCGCCCATGGCCTGCGTTCGGCGACCATGGCCGATTTTGAGCCTCATTTGGCCGAACAGGAAAAGACGCTAAATCTGGTCCTGGACACGACCCATGTCGCCGAGCCGGCCGCCCTGGCGGCCGACGCAGACGCCGCCCCCGCTCTCGACCCGGCCCTCAAGCAGACGCTGGCCCAGCAGGGCCTGAGCCCGGAGCAGATCGCCGACTTGGAAAAGGCCATGCAGATGCCGCCTCCGCCGGACCGGGCCGATTTTCTTTCGGACGCCCAGCACGAACAGGCCGTGTCAAGCTACGGGACGACCATGGCCCGGCTGCTGGGTCAGCCGCCGGCGGCCGCGGAGAACGCTGGGCGTCAGCTGGTCATGGCCGTGCGGGCGGCCGCAGGCTCGCCGGAAGCCCTGGCCGCCCTACTGCCCTTGCCGCCTGACCAGGCCGCCGGTTTGGCCGAAACTTTCCTCAAGGGGCCGCCAAGCGCCGAGGAGCAAAAGGCCGCCTTGATCCAAAATTTGGTCGCTTCGGGCCTGTCGCCAGCTCAAAGCGAGGAGATCCACGCGGCCGTCACGGCCCTCGATCAGAGCCAGGCGGCCCTGGCCGGGCTCCCTTTCGCCGGGCGGGCGGCCTGGCTCAAAAAAAGTCTCCAAGCCTTGGGCCGAGCCTTGGGCGTTCCGGCCGCCGTCGTGGACCGCAAGTTCGACGAGGACTCAAAACTCGTGCGCCAAATAGCTTGGGGGGACGACGATCTGCTGGGCAAGCCTCTGGATCGGCTGGCCGTGGCGAAGCCCGAGCTGGTGCCGTTTATGCCGGAAATTCACCGGTTGCGCAAGGAGCAGGCTGGCGAATTCGACTCTCTGGCCGAGCTGGTGCAGGCCGCTGGCGTTCATTCGCCGGAGCTTACGGCCGCGGCGGCCGGCTTGGACCTCTTGAATCCGCCGCCGCCGCCGCCGCCGCCGCCGCCGGAACCGGAACTGGAACTTGAACCGGAGCCAGAGCCCGAACCGGCTGAGACCGTCCCAGAGCAGGACGCTAATTTTTTTTCCTCGCGCGACGAGCTGGAAGCCTTCCTGGCCGGCGCCGCCGCGCCTTCCTTGGCCGGCGCCGTCATGACCGGCTTGAATTTGTCTGGTCTGAGCCTGTCCGGGCTGGATTTGTCACAGGCTGATCTCCGGGAGTGCGATCTGAGCGGCTCGGACTTGTCGAACTGCCGGCTGGTCGGCGCCGTTTTGACCGGCGCTCGGCTCAATGAGGCCCGCCTGGCCGGGGCCGATCTGACCGGCGCCGATCTCGGCGGGGTCCAGGCCGACGGCGTCCAGTTGGGCCGTGCCGTGTTCGCCTTGGCCGATTTTTCGGCCGCCGATCTGTCGGCGGCCGATCTCGAGGGTTTGAAGGCCGATCAGGCCGCCTTTGCCGAGACCAAGTTGCCCAAAGCCTTGGCCGGGGCCTCGTTGGCCGGGGCCAAATTTTTCAACGTCGAGCTGCAGGGCGCCGATTTGTCCGGAGCCGCGCTCGACGAGGCCGACTTCGCCGAATCTGACCTCAGCGGCGCCCGCTTTTGCGGGGCCGGCTTGGCCAAGACCTCCTTCAGCAACTGCCGCCTGCAGGGCGCGGATCTCCAAAAGGTCAAGGGTCCGGGCCTCAAGGCGTTCTCCGGCTCCGATCTGACTGGGGCCAAGCTGGCCGGCAGCGATCTCGCCGGCGCCGTCTTTTTGGGCGCGGTCGCCAAGGGGTGCGACTGGTCGGGCGTCAAGGCCCGGCAGGCCGATTTCAGCGGCCTGGATCTGGCCGGCTCCAACTTCGCGGGGGCTGATTTGCGCCAGGCGGTCCTCTTTCGGGCCGACTTGACCGGGGTCAGCTTCCGCGGGGCGGACCTGTTCAAAAGCTCCCTGTCCGGGGCCAGGCTGAAGGGCGCCGATTTCGCCGGCGCCAGCCTCTACGGCGCCGATCTTTATCGGATCGCGATCGACAAGGCCACCTCTTTCAAGGGGGCCGACCTGGAAAACACGTGCCTGAAAATCGGCGGCTCGACCCTGGTGGGGACTTGAGCTCAGAGCCTTTCCGAGGGGGCTGGCGGGTCGCCGACCGTTTTTTTCGTCGCCAGTCGAGAGTTTGGTGATTTTGATGACTTCTCAAGAAGCCCGCGAACTGTTGATCGCCGCCGCCCGCAGCCGAGCGCCGTTGTCGGGCGCCGCCCTCGACGGCTTGGCCTTGGACGAAATTGAGCTCGACGGCCTGGTCTTGGAAAATTGCTCTCTCGCCGGGGCGTCCTGGCGTCAGGGCAATTTTTCCGACTGCGTTTTCGTCGGCTCGAATTTTTCCCGCGCCGATCTGTCGAGCGCCAAGTTCAACTCGTGCCGATTTGAAAAATGCGACTTTTCTCAAACCAACCTGTCCAACGCTACGATTTCGGCCGGCCAGTTTACTCAAAACGTGTGGCAGAAGACTGATTTGACCCGTGCGGCATTTTTGGACGGAGTTTTTCAAGGTAAGACAGTTTTTCAAGGTGTTTCTTTTATTTCAACCTTGGCTTTTGACATTATCCTAGATGAAACCAAATTTGAAGCCTGCCAATTAAATTTTTTCGTCTTAAGAGACGCTAAATGCGGGCCGACGATTTTGACCGAGTGCCAAGGCGGCCAGCTGCAGGCCGCCGGCCTTGATCTCGCGGGCCTGATCGTCGCTGGCGGCGCTTATCCAGGAGCCAATTTTTCGCAATGCAATCTGACCGGCGCGCGCTTGGCCGGGCTGGACTTAAGCGGCGCCTTTTTCATCGGTGCCAAGCTCAACGGCGCAGATTTGTCCGGCGCCAAAGCCGAAAAAGCCCTCTTCGTCGGGGCCGATCTCTCCATGGCCAATCTCGGCGGCTTGGCGGCCTCCATGGCCGATTTCAGCCACGCCGACCTCAAGTTGGCCGCCGTCAAGGGCGCCGTTTTCAAATTGGCAAATTTTCACCGGACCGCCCATTTGGTCCTGGCTGGCGCCGACCTGGCCGGGGCCCGCTTTACCGACGACCAACTGGCCCGGGCCGAGGACTTCAAGCCTGAAACAGTCCATGGACGATGAAGACAACAAAATTTAATATTTTTTGTGGTATTTATTATAATATGCTTAAATTGTTGACGGAGTAATCTATAATTTGATCAATAATTAAACTATAAATAGTTATATAGACTAATCAACGGAACAATAATTGCTCAAAGATAAAAATTAAAAACTAAAATAAATAAAATAAACTTATATCGCGCTGAAAAAGACTAAGCTCCCTTAAGTCGTAAAAAATTTAAGATCGGCGGTCTAGCCCTGAGGCCAACGCCAACCGGTCGAAAAGGAGGCTCCATGAACGCGGCTTTTAAAATGACCGATATTTCGGCCGGTCCGGCCGAAATATTTCGCGCCCAAGTTGCCGAGGATCTGGGCGGCTCGTTGCTCCTCTCCGACGAAAACGAGCTCTTTGAGGCCGGCTTGGCCGCCTCGTGCCTGCTCAAGCCGGCCGCGGGCGACGAGGTCTTGTGCTGCCGCGACGGCCATGGGGCCTTCGTGCTGGCCGTCTTGACGCGGGCCGAGCCACAGAACGAGGCCGCCGTCGAGCTGCCGGCCAAGACTTGGCTGAAGGCCGGGCGGCTGCGCTTGGCGACTCAGGCCGTCGAGGGCCGAACCGGGGAGCTGGATTTGACGGCCGAGCGTTTCAGGCTCCAAGGCGGGCTGATGTCGTGGAATTTTCGGCTCGTCCATCTGGCCGTCGGCTTGCTGAGCTCGGTTTTCAAAGCCGCGCGTAGCCGAACGAAGGACTGCAGCCTGGAGGTCGAGCGGACGGCCTCGGTAAGCGCCAAACGCCTCAAGCTGAAAGTACAGGACGACTTGACGGCCGGCGCCGGCCTCGTCGATCTCAAGGCGCAAGGCGCGGTCAAGATCGACGGCCGCACCGTGTCGTTGGGGTGACAAAATGTTCGCCATGACTCTCAAAGGCGGCGTCGCCACGTCGTTGGCCCCAGACGTCTGCAAGGTGCCGGCGCCGCCGGCGCCGCCCATTCCCACGCCGCTGGTCAACATTTTTCAGTGCAACATGGCCGACCCCTCGACCGCCTGCCAAAAGGTGTTCATCGACGGATCCCAGGCCCTGCATTTTCAGACCAAAGTGCCTCTCTCCAATGGCGACGAGGCCGGCGTCGTCGGCGGGGTGGTGTCCAACCGCTTCATCGGGCCGGGCAGCTTTTCGCCGGCCGCCGCCAGCAACCGGGTCATGTTCGAGGGCAAAAAAGCCCTGCCCATGGCCGGGATGACCCTGCACAACGGCGACGCCTCGTTCAACACCAACGGGCTGTGCCCCATGGCCGCCCAGGCCGTGGTCATGGTGGGCATGTGAGCCCTGCCAGCGCCCAAGCCGCCCCGGCTGGCGAGGCGACGGCTTCGGCCGCCTTCGGGCCGGACGCGCTCGAGCGGCTTTTGACAGGCATCGAGCTCTCGGGGACCGCGCGTCGTCGGCTCGTTGAGGCTCTTGACTTCGCCTTGCCCCTTATGAACGACGATCTGAGCCGGACGGAGGCCGCCGAATTCGGCCTGCGGCTCGACGCGCTCGTCGCCGGGCTCGACCAGGTTTTGTCGCGGCAGCTTGACGAGGTGCTCCATGACCCTGCCTTCATGGATTTGGAGCGGACTTGGCGTTCGCTCAAGCATTTGGTCGACCACGCCGATCTTAAGGAAAACATCAAAATTAGCCTTTTGGACGCCCGAAAAGCCGAACTTTTGTGCGACTTGACCGACGCGCCGGAACTGTCGCGCTCGGCTCTCTACCGCCTGGTCTACACGGCCGAGTACGGCCAATTCGGCGGCGAGCCCTTCGGGGCGCTCATCGGGGCCTACGAGATGACGGCTTCGCCGGAGGATTTGGCCCTGATGCGGCTGCTGTGCACCTTGGGGGCCATGGCCCATGCTCCCTTCATCGCTTCGACCTCCTGCTCTTTTTTGGGCCTGCGTCGTTGGTCGGAACTCGCCGGACTGACGGACTTCGATTCCCTCTTCAGACAGCCGCGCTACGCGGCTTGGCAGGCCTTGAGAAATTTTGAGAACGCCCGCTACCTGGTTCTAGTCCTGCCGGGCTTTTTAGCCCGGCTGCCCTACTCGCCAGGCACCAATCCGGTCTCGTCCTTCAATTATCTTGAAGCTGCGGTCGACGCCGATCGCGACTTCGTCTGGGGCTTTCCGTCCCTCATGCTGGCCCTGAAGATGGCCGAAAGCTTCGCCCGGACCCGTTTTTGCGCCAGCCTCGTCGGCCTCGACGGCGGCGGCCGCATCGTGGGCCTGCCGGCTTTGGAGCACGAGTCCATGGGTCGGGTACAAAGCCGCTTTTCCCTCCAGGCGCTGGTGGGCGAACGTTTGGAGCAGAAGCTGACGGAGGAGGGCTTCGTGCCCATCTCGGTGCGGGAAGCCGTCGGCTCGGCGGCCTTTTATTCGGCCGCGACGGCGCTGAGGCCCAAAAGTTTCGCCGCGGATCGGGGCGGAGTCGAAGCAACTTTCAACCACCGCATCTCCACGCTTTTGCCCTATATGATGATCGTCAACCGTTTGGCCCATTACATCAAGGTCATCCAGCGCGAGAACTTGGGCACCTGGAAGGATCGCCTGGTGCTGGAGAACGAGCTCAACACCTGGCTCAACCGCTACGTCACCGACATGGACGACCCCTCGCCGGCCATCCGCGGCAAGCGGCCCCTGCGATACGCCAAAGTCGAGGTCTCAGACGTAGACGGCGATCCGGGCTGGCGGCGCATGACGCTCAAGATTAAGCCTCATCTGAAGTTTATGGGGGCTTCGTTCACTTTGTCCTTGGTCGGCCGGCTCGACGACGAGAAGGGGGGCGCGTCGGGCCCGCCTTATTCGTCCGTTGCGGCCGGCTGACGGTTCACGTCGGCGCCCGCCAGGGCGGGCCGAAAAAGACCTCAAGGCATCTGATGAGGCCCTGAAAAAGCTCGGAAAAACTGAAGACGACCGGCCTCCGAGGGCTCGGGGCCGGGGAGGACGTCGTGCGTCAAAGACTGCTGGAAAGAATTAGGGCAGGCCGCCGGTCGGGCGGGGTGCCGGAGGCCGAGGCCGCTGAGGAGCTGGTCGATTCGGTGGTTAAGCATTTGGCCCTCATCCTCAACACCCATCAGGGCAGTTCCGCCAGCGCCCCGGACTTCGGCATGCCGGACTATCTGAGCTTGAGCAGCCGCACCGACCTCGACGGCTTGCGGGAGCTGGCCAGAATTCTCAACGAGGTCATCAGAAAATACGAGCCCCGGCTCAGGAACGCCGCCGTAGGCCAGGCGGCCGGGGGGATGGAGAGCGGCGTGGTAGAGTTTTCCCTAAGCGGGACGGTGGAGATCAGCCGCGAAAAAAGAAGCCTCTTTTTTTCGACGGCCTTGAACCCCGACGGACGCGTCGTCGTCAGCAAGTGAGGCCGGCCGCGGCGGCAGGAGAAGGAGCTAAGAAGTGCTCAAAGACTTGTACCAGGAGGAGCTGACCAACCTCAGAGAGCTGGCCGTGGACTTCTCCCGGGACAATCCGGTCTTGGCCCCAATGCTGGCCGCCAGAGGCGACGATCCTGACGTCGAGCGCCTGCTGGAGGGAACGGCCTTTTTGTCGGCCATGATCCGTCAACGGCTGGCCGAGGGCTTTCCCGATCTGATTCAGTCGCTTTTGCGCATCGTCTTTCCCCAAGTTTTGCTGCCCACGCCCAGCTGCACCATGGTTCAGTTCAAGCCCGTCCAGGGCTTCGTCGAGCCTTTGGACGTGCCTCGCGGCGTCGAGCTGGCCTCGGTGCCCGTCGAGGGGGCCGCTGCCCGTTTCGTCACCGCCTCGCCCTTGACCGTTTGGCCGGCCGTTGTTCAGCGGGCCGCGCTCGAGCAAGGCGCCGGCCAGGCCATCCTGCGGCTGCAGGTGGCCTCGGCGGCGCCGTTGTCGCGCTGGCTCCCGTCGTCGCTGGTCTTTCATTGCGCCGGGGACTATCCGGAAGCCAGCGAACGCCGTCGGCTGGTTCTCCAACACGTAGTCGCCGTCGAAGCCGAGGTCGGTGGCCTGACCGTCGGCCTGCCGCGCCAAGCCCTCGAGCCGGCCGGCCTCGACGAAGGGGAGCGCCTGGTGCCAACTCAACTCCTGGAAGGCTTCAGCCTGCTCCAGGAATATTTCGTGATGCCGCAGAAATTTTTGTTTTTTAGAGTTGGCGGGCTCAAGGCCCTGGCGGGCTTCGGCGATTCGGCCTTCACCCTCAAGCTGACTCTGGCCGGCCTCAAGGCGGCCCCGCCTCCCGTGCGGCCGGAGCATTTTTTGCTCAACGTTTGTCCGGCCGTCAACGTTTTTCCGCATTCGGCTCATCCCGTGACCCTTGATCACCGCCGCCACGAATATCTGCTGCGACCCCAAGATCATGAGACGGAAAAGCTCGACGTCTTCTCGGTGGTCTCGGTCAATTCCGTCTCCGCCGACGGGCGCTCCAAGCCCTACGCGCCCTTCGAGGGGCTTTCGGGCCGCCGGGCCGGTCAAGGCCTTTACAGCTTGATGCGCCGCGCCTCGGCCATCACTGGCCAGCCGGAGCATTTTCTCAACGTCGTCTACGAGCGAGGCGGCGAGGCGCCCAAAAAGGAAACCCTGTCGGTGAGCCTGTTGTGCCACAACGTCGGCCTCACCGAGCGCCTCAGGACCGGCGAAGTCAACCAGCCCACCGACACCTCGCCGGTCATGGCCGCCTTCGCCAACATCATTCCACCGACCAGACATTCGAGGCCTGTGGAGGGCGACGACCAGCTGTGGCAGCTGCTGTCCCACCTGAACGTCAACCTCATGCCGGCGCTTTCTGGCCGGACTTTGGGCGAAATCCTCGCCCTTCACGCCGTGCCCAACGACGCCGACGCCAGCCGGGCCCTGAGCAACGCCAAGCGCATCGCCGCGCTGGATCGGGCCGAGACGAGCATGGAGGACGGCTTCGTCAAGGGCCTGCTGATGCGCGGCTGCCGCATCTCGCTGACCGTCGACCAGTCCGGCTTCGCCTCGCTGGGCGATTTGCTGCTTTTCGGCGACGTGCTGGACCGTTTTTTTGGCCTGTATCATCACGTCAACGTCTACTCCAGATTGTCCATGACTGAAAAGAACACTCAGGAGGTTTTCTCGTGGCGGCCTCGGCTGGGCCTCAAGCGCCTGATTTGAGGACCACGGCCGATGGCCTAGAGGTCCTGCTGGCCGGCTTGGCGTCCGAGCCGGAGCTTTTTTCCTATTTCCAGGCAGTCAGGCTCCTGTATCTGCGCCATCACCAGCGTTTTCCGTCGCTGACGGACCTGGTCCGCCGCGGCCTGCTGGTGCGGGCATCCGTCGAGCTGAGTTTTCCGGCTGCGGATCTGGCGAAGGCCGAGCCCTTGGCGGCCGCCCTGTCGCCCGGATGCCCGGCGGCCGGCTGGCCGGCCGAGGAAGGCGCGCAGGGTTTGGAGGCTTCGGCGTCCTTGTCGCCACCGGCGGGTCAGGAGGACTCCAAGGGATTCGACGGTCGACTGTCCGACTTTCTGTGGCGGTTGACGGTCACCTTCATGGGTCTTTACGGCTCCGCCTCGCCGTTGCCGCCTTTCTACGCCCAGGAAATTTTGGATGACGCCCTCAACGACGAGGACGACTGCCGCCGACTGCTGGACCTCATTGCGCTGCCGAGCTACCGCAATCACGTCGAGGCGTTTTTTCACAACCATCTGCCTTTTCGCTTGATGGAGGAAAACGACCCCGCCTGTCTGGCCCTTCTCTATTCTCTCCTAGGCTGGGGGCACGGGAGCCTTTTGAGCCGGATCAGCGATCCCAAAGGCGAGCTAGCCTATTTGGGCCTCTTCGCCACCCAGTCCCGCCATGCCCCGGGACTTTTGGCCTATCTGGCCGGCCGCTTGGGTCTGGTCGGCGTCGAGCTCGAACAGTGCGTGCTGCGCTGGGTGCGCATTCCGGAGCGGCAGCGTTGCCGACCGGGCTCGTCGGCCCTCGATGGGCGCCGGTTGGGCTCTGGGGCGGTGCTGGGCCGTCGGGCTCGGGATCGGACCGGGCAGTTCCGGCTACGTTTAGCCGTCGCCGACGAGGCCGCCTTCGTCGAGCTCATGCCAGGCGGCGCCGTGCGAGCCCGCTTGGAGCAGGCCGTGGACCGCTACCTGACCGCTCCGTTGGTCTACGACCTGCGTTTGGAACTGGCCGCCAGCGCGGCCCGGGGCGTCCGGCTCGGCGCCGGCCGGCGGCTGGGTCTCGACGCCTTTTTGGCGCCGTCGGCTGAACGGCCCCACGTCGTCTTCAGCCCGGCCGGCGGAACCCGCTCCCCCGGCGGCCGCCTGGATTGAGCGAGCCTTGAGATGCTTTTTCCATTTTTGATCGTGACCTAAAAAGGCCTTTTCGCCTTGACGACCGAAATAATATCTGGATAATATGGACAAAATTGCCGTTTTGGCTTTGACATAGATTTTTACGCGATGATTGTTTTGGGAGGCCTTTGAAAAGCCCCATGTTTTTTCACGCCTGCAAAGTTAGGCTCAAAACGGCTGGTTGGGTCGTTCTCGCGGCTCTGGCGCTCTGGAGCGCCGGTTGCGGCGGCAAAAGCGACAGCCCGACGACGCCGCCTCCTTCGCCGCCGGTCAAAAGTCCGGATCAGCTGGGCTGGTCTTACTCCCCCAGGGGGATTAGAATAGGCCTGATCGCCGACGTCGACCTCAACTGGACCGAGAACGTCCCGGCCGCCTTGAGCCTATGCTTGTATCAACTGAGCGATTTGACATGGTTCAGCGGCAACATGAGCTCCTCTCAGGGCTTGCGGGATTTGGCCGACTGCCAGGCCGCGCCGGCGGCCGGCGCGGCCCCGTCTGCCCCGCCGGCCGGTCTGGTCAGCGCAACCCGCCTGCTGATCCAACCGGGTCAAGTGCAAGACTTGGTTTTCGACCGCCTCAACGGCACCAAATTCGTGGCCGTGGCTGGTGGTTACAGCACGTTGCCGGCTCAGGGTGGGGCAGCTTACATCTCTGTGCCTATCCATGAAAATAAAAAGTGGTTTTTTGCCAATACTTTTGAGATTGAAGAACTAATTGCTTGGCTTTTGTTGAAAAAGCAGTCTTTGGCTTTCTTTTACAAGACAGAAAAAGACGCCAACCGTTCGGCGGGCGAGTTCGCCACCAAACCTGCGCCGTCGGCGGACTCGAGTCAGGCGGCGAAGCCGAGCGCGCCAGATCCGGCGGCGAGCCCGGCGAGTCAGGCGGCGCAGCCAAGCGCGCCAGGTCAGGTGACCCCAGCGAATCCGGCGAAGCAGTCGAGTTCGACCTTCCGTCTGCCCTCGACGTCTCCGGTCAACCCTCAGTTGATCCAGCCGAGTCCAAATGCCCAATCTGCTCCGGCTGGCCCTCAGCCGGCGGGTCTGCCGAGTCCGACAGGCCTTTAAGCTTGCTAAAGTTGGCGGCCGAGCCGCCTTTGGAGCTGCGGCATGAGCTATTATCGTCCAATTTTTTGGCAACAAGGGATATTTTTGGAGCCTCACCACTTTCAGTTGATGGAGATGCAAAGAAAATCTGATTTAACACATCTTTTTGGCAGTTTAATACCTTATCCATGGGGATTAACAAATTTAAAGATAGATCGCGATGCTTTAAATAATTTTACATTTCAAGTCTTAGAACTTGATCTATGGCTGCCTGATGGGCGACGTTTAATATTGTCAGAGAATTTACAGCTAGTTCAACGTAACTTTAGACAGGCTTGGACTAACCCAGACGAACTTTTACCGGTCTATCTAGCTGTGCCCATGTTTTCAGAAGTCGCACCCAACGTCAACCCGGAGGCCGGTCCAGAGGGGACCGGCGGCTTCCGAAGCCGGCTGTTTAACGCTTCCGGCGAGCCGGAGATCGTGCCAGACCTGTTGGGCGAAGGGCCGGCCGGTCGGGTCGAGATGTTATATTATAACGCGTTTTTGCTATTTGGTGACGAAATTTCTCAAGCTGTCCAGGGCATCGCGCTAACTCCTTTGGCGCGTCTCCAGCGCGACGGCGATCGGGTGCGGATTTTAAGCGCCTATTCCCCGCCTACTTTGCGACTTTATCAAGGACATCCGCTTAAAGATCTATTATTGGATGTGTTGGAAATTTTACGGGCTAAAAGCCGTCAACTTGAAGAATACAAGATCACGCCGGCTCAGAGCCGACGCGAAGGCACCGTCGGCAACGCTCTGACCTTGGTGACCGTCCTGGGCATCGTCTGCCGTCATGTGGCGCGCTTGCATCATCTTCTGAACGCCCCCGCGCTCCATCCGTATGCGGCCTTTTCGGCCTTGCGCGAATTGGCGGCCGAACTGACCGTCTTCGCTCCGGGCCTGTCGGCCTTGGGCGAGTCCTTGAGCGGGCAGGGGGGCGGCCTTCAGCCCTACGATCACCTCGATCCATATCCGGCTTTCGAGGAGACCAGGATCGTGATCGCTAGGCTGCTGGATTCGGTCTCGGTGGGGCCGGAACTGACTTTGATTTTCCAGCAGCGCGGCCGCGCCTTTCTCCTCGATCTGCCGCCTTGGCTCGACGCCGGCTTCGTCTGCTGGCTGTCGGTCCGCACCGATGCCCCCTTGGAGGAGACGGCCGAGTCGTTGACCGCCTACGGCAAGCTCGGCGCTCCTAATCGGGTGGAAAATTTGGTGAGCTACAACCTGCCCGGCATCGCCTTGACCGCTCTCCCCACTGCGCCGGTGGGGCTGCCCAGAAGTCCTGACACGGTTTATCTGAGCTTGCGGCAGTCCGATCCCATGTGGGCCGAGGCCCTCAAGGCCCGGCGCCTGGCCTTGTTTTGGGATCAGGCCCCGCCGTCGGCGCTGCTGACCTTGACCGGCAACCGGCTCTGACGGGTCCCGGAGGTCTTGATGCATTTCGTCAATCGGTATTTCAAGATTTTTCACTACGCCTTGACGGTCGTCGCCGAGCCCGCCACGCCGGATTGGAGCCAAGTCGCGGCCGCCTTGTCGCAGGTTTTCAAAGAGGAAGAAGAAAGGCCTTTGCCAGCCGGCTTCAACGAGCTGACGCGTCGAGAGTGCTTGGCGCCGATTTTGATTTGGATCGACGAGCGCTTTTTGACCTCCGGGCGGAGCGACGCCCTGGCCTGGTACAACCACAGCTTGCAGCTCCAGCGTTTGGAAACCAACCAAGGCGGCGAAATTTTTTACCGCCGGCTCAAGGAGTTGCTAGCCCGTCGCCTCAACGAGCTCGATCCGGCGGCTGTGAGCCAATTGCCCCAGGGGGTGGCTGGCGCCCCCCTGACCAAGCTCTGGGTCAAGCCCGGCTTGGGACCAGAGCCCTGGGAGAGCGTTTTGGACGCTTACGCCTTGTGTCTGCTGCTGGGCTATCGCGGCCGCTTCCACTCCGACCAGCCCAAAGGTTTTCAACTGCTCAAAGATTTGGCCATAGAGCAGATCACTGCTTGGGGCCTGAAAGATCCCAGGTCGACCGAGTCCGGCCGGGCAACTTGGCAATGGCCGTCGCGTTTGTGGGAATTTTGTTGCGACTTCGGGTGGCCGGCTTTTCATCTGGCTCTTCCAAGCGCCATTTGCCTCTATCTATGGTTCTATTCCCGCAAAATAGTGGAAAGTTTGCCATTTTAGTTTCGATAAAGAGCTAAATTGATGGAGTATTGTTCATGGACTGGACACTGCAATTTATTAAATTTATAAAAAGTAAAGTAGTTTAGAGGTAAACTTCGATCGATGAGCCAATATTTTTGACTCGCTGGTCGTTGAGAGCAAAGCGACTCCGACCGCTTCGCTCCGCCCTTGGGGCAAGGACGGCGGTTTCGGTGGGCTATGT
Organism: Deltaproteobacteria bacterium; assembly: GCA_031269485.1. Taxonomy (GTDB): domain Bacteria; phylum Desulfobacterota; class Desulfarculia; order Adiutricales; family Adiutricaceae; genus JAISZC01. The sequence continues at coordinate 4,934 of JAISZC010000134.1, read as the reverse complement.
GGGCCTAGCGGCGTTTTTTTGACCAAATCGGCCGTTGCGCCAACCGATCAAGCTGGCCGGCATCGAGGCGGGGCTTCCGGCGCGAACCTCGGCCTGATTTTTTGTCGCGGCACCGGCCTTCGCGGTTACGAAACGGGCGGCAAGCTGACTGCATGAGGCTGTCTGAAATTTGAAAAAAATTTTGCTTATAGCTTTGCTGTTTTTTTTGACCATCCTGACCGGCGCGATTTTGCTGGCCTTGTCGTGGTTGCGGGGCTGGCCGCCTCAGGTGGCTCTGGCGGCCCCGGCTTTGTTTTTGGGCATGCCGGTTCTTTTTTTGGTCTTCCGGGCCGTCTACGCGGCTTTAGTTCGGCGCAGCTACGCCCGCAACGTGCTGCGCAGGGAACGGACGATCGAAGGCGGCGAAGAGGCGGAGGCCTTCAGCCCCCTCAAGCAGCAGTTCAGGCATGGCGCGGCAATATTGAAGAAAAGCGTCGCCCGGGGGCGGGTTCCCTTTGACGTCCTGCCATGGATATTGATGCTCGGGCCGGCCGGCTCCGGCAAGGCCGAAGCCCTGGCCGCCTCAGGTCTTTGCAACGACTACCGGGCTGCTCAGGGTGGCCCCCTGCCGGCGGCCGACGGTTCATTGCAGGGCTGCAGCTGGTTTTTTTTTGAAAAATCGGTCTACCTCGACGTCAAGGGCCTTTTCGGCCGGCCGGGCGACGCGGCGTCAGCCTCCGCGGCCCTCGAGGAATGGCGCAGCTTTCTCGATCTGCTCGCCGGCTGCGGCAGAAAGAGGCCCTTGCAGGGCGTGACGCTGACCTTGTCGGCGGACCTTCTGGCCCTCGACCGGGAGAGGGATTTGGGGCATTTGGCCGCGCTCATGCGCGAGCGCCTTGATCTGCTGGCTCGCAAGCTTGATCAGGCCGTGCCTGTCTATTTGCTGGTGACCCGCGTCGAACGCCTGCCGGGTCTCAACGAGGCTCTGGCCAAGCTGGATGCCGAGGAGACCGTCACGGGCCTGCGGCTGGAGGTCGGCGGTCCAGACGACCTGGCCGCCTTGGCCGTCACGCGTCTGGAAGCTTTGCTGCGGCAGTTTTTTTTGAGCCACCTCGACGTCAAGGATCCGCTGCAGTTGGCGCCTTTTTTGTCCGCCCCGCATGACCTGGCCGAACTGGCGCGTCCTTTGTCGGTCTTTTTGTCGGCTCTGACGCATTTTTCTCCTTACGCTCCCCAACCCCTGCTGCGCGGGATCTTTTTTTGGGCCAAGGCGGCCGCGGTCGACGATAATCGCGTTCCCGCGAGCAGCTGGACTTTGCGAGCCCTCTTTGGACGCATCGCCCCGGGCAACGGCCGGATGGTGCGGAGGCTCAACCTCCAAGGCGGCCGTCGCCAGAAGTTGTTGACGGTCGGCCTGACGGCCTTCTACGCGCTGGCGCTGGTCTTCGCCCTGCTGGTCAGCCAAAGCGTGCAATACAATCGGCAGATCAGCCTGCTTACCGAGTCGGCTGTCTCCACGGCCGACTCGGAGCATTCTGAGCTTGGCGCTTTAAGCCGAGCAGATGCCGACAATTACGTGCTGAGCCGTCTCGACGCCTTCCGTGCGCCCTTCTGGTCCAAAAGTCTGGGCTTGGATCGGGCCGACCGGCAGGCGACCGACTTGCGGGACGACTATTTTCGCAGCTTCCGGCAGGTCAACAGCAATCTCATGGCCGCCATCCACCAGCAGGTCGACGCCTCTCAAGGCCCAACCTCCCCGGAATACTCGCTGAGCCTGCGCCAGCTGCTGTGGCTTTTTTCGGTCTTGGACGCCTACAATCGAGGCGAGAGCTTTCAGGAACTGTCGGTCGCCTTTCCTCTGCTGCCTCAGAACTTCGAAGGGGCTAGCAAGCCGTTGTGGAATCTGGTCTACAGCCGGCTGTTGTTCGATTACCTCGAACGCCGGCCCGAAGGCCAAGGTCCGGTTGAAATGCTCGAGTCGGTCAAGAACGTTATTTCTCGTTATCTGATCGACAGCTCCGAGGTCGGGCTTGACTGGCTGTTGGACTGGGTCGACCAGCAGCCCGACGTCCAGCCCGTGAGGCTGACCGAGTTTTGGGGCTATTTGAACGAATCGGTCGACGCCAGCCGCGTCCTGGAGTCGGAGGGCGTCGGCGAGGTGCCGGGCGTCTACACTCTGTCCGGGCGGGAGATTTTGAGGCGGACGGTGGAGCAACTCAAGCGCGCCTATTGGCATGAAGAGCTTTTAGAACGGAAGGTAGACACATTTTTGGAGAATTATGACAAAAATTATTTGATTATTTGGCGTAATTTTGTACATAAATTTCTTGACATCTCAATAAAGCTCACCCGCCAAGAGACCGTCCAGGAATATTACCGTAACCGCCTAATCAAAGGTCAGATGACCAATTTGACAACTTTAGAGGTGCTGAAGACCAACCTTCAACCTTTTTTTGGTGAACGAGCCGGCTTTTGGCTAAAAAATATCGAGCTGGACGCCGCGGCGGCCGAGTGGTCGGCGCAAAAGGCCAAGCTCAACCCTCCGGCGGGCGCCGGGACCTTGAACAAGCTGGAATCCTACGGCCGGGCCGCCGCCGATCTGAAAACTCTCATGCCGACGTATTATGCCCGCACCGATTTCGTCACAAGGGTGCTGGCGGCCCAGCCGGCTTTGGACGCACTCAACGTCTACCAGAACGAAATCCTCGACGCGGTCCACGGCCAGCCCGAGGAAGCCTTCAAGCTGGCTGCGGCGCACTTTGGCGGACCGCAGCACGGCGATCTCGCCGCTTCGCCCTTTGTCAAGGCCAAAAAGGCCTTGGACGATTTTTCCGCTCAGCTCTACAAGGCGGCGGATGCGGCCACGGCCGACGATCTGACCGTCGGCTTGCGGCAGGCCGGCATTGGGGCCTTGCAGCAAATATTGATCGTTTCGGCGGCCACGCGGCTGGACTCGCTGTGGGATTCCGAGGTTTTGCGGCCCGTGCGTTTTATGAACCCCGAAGAGATCAACAAGGCCGTCTACGGCTCTGGCGGCCTGTTGGAGAAGTTCGCCGCCGAGCAGGCCGCGCCGTTTCTCGACCACCAGAGCTCCTTGGGTTTTTCGGCCCGCAAGTGGGACAAGCAGCCCTTTCCCTTCACCGACGATTTTTTGAAGCTTTTGAACGTAGACGACGCGCAATTCAGCTCTCAACGCTTGGCCGACAGCTATAACGTGACTATCACCGTCTTGGCCGCTATCGTCGATTCCGAGGCTAAGGAAAAACCGGAACGAACCACAGTGACGTATAAATCTGCCGATTTAATCCAAAGTATCGATAATTTTAACTACCCACTCTCTAAAAGCTTCATATGGAAGCCCGCTGCCGACGACGGACAGGTGACCGTCACGGTGGCTCTGCCCAGCCTGACTCTTTTTCTGGACTACGGCGGGCCCTACGCCTTCCCCAACTTTTTGGCCGAGGTCGTCAAGGGAGAGCTCATTCTCCGTCCCGATGATTTTCCAGATCACGCCCAGCAGCTCGAGGCCATGGGCGTCTCCGAAATTCGGCTCTTGATGCAGGCCGACGGCGCATTGCCGGTCGTAAGGCACCTCCAGCTGAGTCCGGCCCCGCTGCCGGCCTCCATCGTCAGGCTAGACTGATGCCGCTCAAGAGCCGCGCCTTGATGCTGGCCGTCATGACCGTGTGGCTGACGGCGATCTTCTTCATCTGGCGTGGCCTGGGCCAGCCGCTTCCACCCAGGCCGCCGGACCCTGTCCAACCGGCGGCGAGCGCCGCGCCGGCCCCGGCTCCGGCCCCGGCGGCGCCGGTCGACGAGCTGGCCGATTACGGGCCCTGTCCAGACTCGGGCTCTGGCCAGGGGACCGTCAAAAGCCTCAGCGGCCATTACGACGAACAGGGCCGCTACGTGTCGCTGTTGACCGTCGAAGGCCGGCTGGGCGCCCATCGCGTCCGTCACCTCTTAGCCCGCAGCTTGGACAAAGTCACCTACGTCGATTTTCAGGGGAACTTTCGGCTCGAGACCTCTCTCAAGCATGAGCACAAAGGGCCGGCGAGCCTGATGCATCTGGGCCGCCACAACGGCTTTTTTCGCTACAGCCTCAACTACCGCCCCAGCCAGGCGCCGTCGCATACGGCCGTGGAAGTTCGGTGCAAAGACGGCGGTCTGGCGTTGCGTTACTCTTTTGGCGCCCCGCAGCCGACCGCGGCCGCAGCCCCCGTCATGACGCCCGTTCCGGCGCCCGCTCCAACTCCGCAGCCGGCCGGCTTCCAGCGCTGTCCGTCCCAATCGTCTGCTCTGCCCGCCGGTCAAGGGATTTTTTCGGGGCTCAAGGGCCGCTACGACGATCAAGGTCGCTACGTGCTGAGCATGCGTTTGGACGGCCGGCTCGGCGCCGCCAAGATCCGCAATTATTTGAATCGGCCGAGCAAGAACGTCACGGCGGTCGATTTCGCCGGAACCTATCGGGTCGACCGGCTGGATTATTGGGAAGCCGCGGGCCCGGCGCGTTTGGCTCAGTTCGGCCTTCACAAGGGCTTTTTGCGCCTAAGCCTCAACTTTCGGGACGGGCAAGCGCCCGCCAAGGTTGACGTGGAATTTTTATGTCGAAACGAGGAGCTTATTTTAAGGTATTCGTTTGAACCTCGGCCTCAGGCGGCGCCGGCTCCAGCCGGTTTTACTTCAACCACAATTAAGCCATTCGCTCCAGCCTTGGCGCCGTCCGCGCCCCTTGAGCCGGCCGCCCCGGAAGCGCTCCGCCCTGAGGCGGCGGGCACGGCCGTCCCGCCAGCCGGCCGGCCTGAGGTCGAGATGCCGGCGGACCTGGCGGCGGAGCGTCGGACGGCGGCTGACCTTGAGCCCGACGTCTCGCCGGTGCCGCCGACGTCCTCAACTGAGACCACGCCTCCAGAGCCGGCCGCCCTGCCAGCCGGCCGGCCTGAGGTCGAGACGCC
>JAISZC010000001.1 GCA_031269485.1 Deltaproteobacteria bacterium | reverse complement strand
CAATGGTCGAGTCGACGACGAAGAGCCAAGCCGGCCGCCCCGTCATACGCCGACCAGCCAAAAAGGCGCAAGCCGGCCAAAGCGACGCCGCCTCCGGCCAGCCGGCCGGCCAGCCGGCCGACAGGCCGTCTCAGGCCGAACTGGCCGGGCCCGGCAAAGCGGCCTCGCCGGCGAAGCCGACCAAAAAAACGGCCGCCCTCAAAATGCGGACCGAACCGACCAAGCCGACCTCGCCGGCGAAGCCGACCAAAAAAACGGCCAAGCCAATAAAAGCCGGCGACGCCGATCGAAAAAAAATCGGCCGCGCCAAAATATCGGAGCGAGCCGAGCAAGTCGAAAAACCAGGCCCCAAACCCTAAAAAAAAGCCGGCCGAGCCCAAAAGGGCGGCCAAGCCGCCCAAGCCGTCGGCCGCAAGAGACGGCCAGCCATGAGCTGAACTAACTGACCGGCAGGCCGTCGTCAGCCAGGGCCTCCTCCAAACCTCAAGCAGGCCGCCGCGACGCGGCCGCCCCAGGGACGCCATGCCCATTCCAAAATATAACGCGCTGCTCAAGCCCTATCTCGAACTGCTGGGCGACGGCGCCGCGCATACGCTCACCGAGGTCGGCGAGCATTTGACGCATATCTTCAGCCTGACGCCCGAGGAGCTGGCCTTGCCGTCCCCTCGCCGGACCGGGCCCCTGTTCGCCGGCCTTCTGAATTGGGCCGACGCCTACCTGAAAATGTCCTGGATGATCGAGCCGGTCGGCAGGGATTCGGCCAAAATCACCTCTCACGGGCTGGAGGTCCTCAAGGCCAACCCCAAGACCATCGACGACTCTTTTCTTTTGCGCCTCCAATTCGACGACGGCCCGCCGCCGGACGAATGGCGCGAGCTCGACGAGCCCCAGGCGCCGGAGGTGATCGACCGCACCCCCCGGGCCAACTTGTTTGACCCGGCGCTTTTTCAAAAAAGCCCCCCGGAGGCGATCGACCGCGGCCCCCGGGCCAGCTTGTTCGACTCGACGTCTTTTCGAAAAAGCCCCGCGGCCCCGGAAAGCCGCCTCCGGACCGACGACGACGCGCCGGCCGAAACTGGCTCGTCGGAGGACAAAGAGGCCAAATTGCTGTCCAGATTGGCGGCTTTGAGCCCTGAGGATTTTTTGGGCTTGGTCGTCTTTCTGCTCGGGGAGCTGGGCTACCGCCGCCAGCCGGAAACGCCGGCCGACGAGACGGCGTCCGAGGCGGCCCCGCGCGCTAACAAGCTGGCGCCCGCCCTCCCGGGGCCTCTGTGGAGCGATCCGCTGGGGCTGTGCCGCTTTCGTCTCTTGGCCCGCCCAGGCTCGGAGGCCGCGCGCCGATCGGAAGTGGCCCGCTTCGCCGAGGCGCTGGCCGACGAAGGCCTGTCCGCCGGCTTGTTCGTCGCCGCCTCGTCCTTCAAGCCTCTCAAGCGCCTCCAGTCGTCGCTGGCGGCCCAGGTGACGCTGATCGACGGCCGCCGACTGGTCGCGCTGCTGGCGGAACGCCGCCTCGGCTTGTTGTAGCCGACCTGTGGCTGCGCTTTCAGCCGAGGTCCTTTTAGGCAGCCCAACCCCGAAAAATTGACCTTTTAGGCGGTCTCAACCTTGATCGACGTGAAAAAACCCCCGGTCAGGGTCAAAATCGCCAAGCTTTGACGCTTATTATCAAGGCATTATTTTAGCACTATTTTGGCCTGACGAACAAGCGCCCGTTATCTCGTCCGTTGTCTCGGGCTGACCCGCCGACCCGACTCTCTCAAATAACGACCTCCGCGCCGATTGACTTTCAAACGAGAGAAAAACCTCTCAAATGAGAGAAAAACCTCTCAAATGAGAGGAAAAACTCTCAAATTAAACCTCTCGCCCCGGGCCAAACTCTCAATTGAGAGTTTGGCCCGGACGCCAGGTCAGACGCCCGATCGAGTCTGGCTCTCAAGAGTCCGGGGAGCGAAAAGCGCGGCTGACGGACGGCGATGGCAGGGGCGACGGAGATGGCAGGAGGCGGCGGGACGGCCGGGTTGGCGGGCGAAGGGCGCGCCGGACGGGGCGCTCGGAGCGCCGCCGCGCTCCGCTGAACGCTGGCCGCCGGTCACAGGCCGTATTTGCTCATCTTCTCCCGCACCGTGTTCGGGGTCACGCCCAAAAACTTGGCCGCCAGGGTCTTGTTGCCGCCGGCCTTGTCCAAAGCCCTCTTGACGGCGATTTTCTCCATTTCCTCCAAGCTGAAAGGCAAGCCGCGGCCGTCGTCGTCCCGAGGCGGCTCGTCGAAGCTGACTTCGGTCACCTCCTGGCCGGCGGCGTCGACGGCGGCCCTGCGGATGACGTTTTCCAGCTCCCGGACGTTGCCCGGCCAATGATGCTTTTTGAGCTTTTCCAAAGCCGACGGGGCGAGACGCAGCTCCGCCCGGCCGTTTTCCGCGGCGAATTTTTGGAGAAAATGACCGGCCAGGGGCTCGATGTCCTCGGGGCGGGCCCGGAGCGAGGGCACGTGGATGGGGTAGACGCTGACGCGAAAAAATAAATCTTCCCTGAAGCGGCCCTCGCGGCAGGCCTGGACCAAGTCGCGGCTGGTGGCGGCCACGAGACGGACGTCGATGTCGACGGTCTTGTCGCTGCCCACGGGCTCGAGCTTTTTTTCCTGAATGACGCGCAGCAGCTTGGCCTGCACCTCCAGCGAGGCGTCGCCCAGCTCGTCGAGAAAAAACGTCCCGCCGTCGGCCGTTTTGAACAGGCCGTCCCGGGCCGCCTCGGCGCCGGTGTAGGCGCCCTTGACGTGGCCGAAGAGGTCGTCGTTTTGGAGGCTGGGATCGGTCAGCTTGGCGAGGTTGACGGCCACGAAGGGCCCCTGGCGGCGGCCGCTTTTGAGGTGGATGAGCCGGGCCGCCACCTCCTTGCCGACCCCCGTCTCGCCGGTGACCAGCACGGTGGCGTTGGTGGGGGCCACGCGCTCGATTTTTTCCACGACCCCCAAAAAGGCCGCCGACTCGGCCACGAAGTCCGCCGAGGCGGCCTTCAGGCCGGCCTTCAGCCCCGCCAGACGGCTCTTCTCGCTTGAGCGGTGCCGGGCCAAAATGGTCTCGATGACCTGCGGGATCTCCTGGGGGGCGTCGGCCGATTTTTTGACGAAGGCGCTGGCCCCGGCCTTCGCGGCCTCCCAGCCGAACTTGTCGGGGTAGGCGGTGACGACCACCACGGGGGTCCGGAAGTTGAGGCCGTCAGGGTCGCTTTTGATCGTCTTGGTGGCTTCGACCCCGTCCAAAGCCCGCCCCTTCATCTGGGCGTCCATCAAGATCAGGTCGTATTTTGTCTTCTGAACAGCCTCCAAGGCCAGATCAGCGTTATTAAACGCCTCCACTCGATAGCCCAATAGCTCGAGCATATCCTTGGCGCTGTCCAAGAATTGCTTATTATCGTCTATCAATAAAATAGACGCTTTAACAGTTTTAGCCATAGACATCACCTATCAAACTAGACGCCTAGCCTTAAACGTCCCGCATAGACGCTCCAGACGTTCACCTCAGACGCCCCAGCGGGACGTTGAAGCCAGCCCGCCGACGGACGCCGCGGACGTCGGCGGCGGCGGTCAACATTCGACGTCGCCGGTCGGACGCCGGACGGAAGCCGGACGGAAGCCAGTCGGAAACCAGACGGAAGCCAGTCGGAAACCAGACGGAAAAAACGTCTCCCCGACCTCGCCGGTCGGAAGCCGGGCAGCTGGTTGGGCAGCTGGCCGGGGCGCTGGTTGGGGAGCCCAGGCGGAGCTCCGGTTGAGGCGGCCGCTCGCCCGGCCGGCGGCGCGGCCGTCAAGGTCCCGTCACCGCGAGCCGAGATAGGCGTCGCGGACTTGGGGGTTGTTCAGGAGGTTGACGGCGCTGTCCTCCAGGGCCAGCCGGCCGACGTCGAGCACGTAGCCGCGGTCGGCCAGCTTGAGGGCGGCGCGGGCGTTCTGCTCGACCAGCACCACCGTGACGCCCGAGCGGTTGATGTCCTTGACGGCCTTGAAGATGGACTTGACCAGCAAAGGGGCCAGGCCCAAGCTGGGCTCGTCGAGCAGCAGCAAGCTCGGCTCGGCCATCAAGGCCCGGCCGATGGCCAGCATCTGCTGCTCGCCGCCGGAGAGGGTGCCGGCCATCTGGGTCCGCCGCTCTTCGAGGCGCGGAAAAAGATCGAAGACCCGCTTGAGGGTCTCGGCCGACCAGCTGCGGCGGGTGAAGGCCCCCAGCTTGAGGTTTTCCTCGACCGTCATCGGTCCGAAGACCCGCCGGCCTTCCGGGGCTTGGGTGACGCCCCGCTTGACCACCTCATGGCTGCGGAGCCGATCGAGGCGTTCGCCGTTGAACAAAATGGCCCCGCCGCTGGGCTTGACCAGGCCGCTGACGGCCATCAGGGTGGTGCTCTTGCCGGCCCCGTTGGCCCCCAGGACGGTCACCAGCTCTCCGGCCCGCACGGTCAGGCTCAGGCCGTGGAGCGCCTCGACGCCTCCGTAGGAGACCTTGAGATCGACGAGCTCGAGCATGGTTCACGGCTCGTCGTCGAGGCCCAGGTAGGCCTCGACGACTTTGGGGTTTTTTTGAATTTGCTGCGGCTCGCCTTGGGCGATCAGCAGGCCGTTTTCCATGACCAGGACCTGGTCGCAGACGTGCATCACAAAGCCCATGTCGTGCTCGATGAGCATGATGGTCACGTCGCGGCGCCGGATGGCCCCGACGAGCTCGCGCAGCTCGAGAGTTTCCTGCTCGTTCATGCCGCCGGCCGGCTCGTCGAGGATCAGCAGCTTGGGCTCGGTGGCCAGGGCTCTGGCGATCTCCAAACGTCTTTGGTCGCCGTAGGGCAAGCTGCCGGCCGGAGTCCGCCATTGCGCGGCCAGCCCCACGAACTCGAGCTCGGCCATGGCCCGGCCCAGCACCAGCCGCTCTTCGCGGCGCTGGCTGGGCAGGCGCAGCAGCGAGGCCGCCAGGCCCGAGACCATGCGGCAATGGCAGCCCGACAGGACGTTTTCCAGCGCCGAGAGCTTGGGAAACAGCCGGATGGTTTGAAAGGTCCGGGCGATGCCCAGCGAGACGATCCGGTGCGGCTTGAGGCGGGCGATGGCGTGGCCGGCGAAGAAGATGTGCCCGTCGTCGGGCTTGAGGGACCCCGTCACCAGGTTGAACACGGTCGTCTTGCCGGCCCCGTTGGGGCCGATGAGGCCCACCACGTGGCCGCGCTCCACCCCGCAGGTGACGCCGCCGACGGCCACCAGCCCTCCGAAGGTCTTGGTGACGTTGTTGAGGGACAAAATCTGCATCAAAGGCCTCGTCAAGACGTCAAGACGCCGAGGGAGCGAAAGCGCCCGGCCTCAAGCCGGGCCGTCGGCGAAGGGCGAGGGGCCGCCCGGAGCGGCGCGAGAGCCCTCGGCGCCGGTCGCGGCCGGCCGGCCGTCGGCCTCGTCGCGGCCGGAGCCGTCGGCCTCGTCGCGGCCGGAGCCGTCGGCCTGACCGGGGCCCGTCCCGGGGCCGCCCGGCCAGGCGCCTTCCTCGGGGCCGCCGGGGCCGCCCGGTCCGTGGCGTCCGGCCCAGGGCTCCGGGAGGGCGTACTTGGCGGCCTTGGGCGGCAGCAGGCCCTCGGGCCGGAAGATCATCATGATCACCAAAGCGGCCCCGAAGACCAGCAGGCGCTTGTCCTGAAAGCCGCGGAAAAGCTCGGGCAGGCCCATGACCAGAAAGGAGCCCAGCAGCGCGCCCCGCTGGCTGCCGCTGCCGCCCAGGATGACGATGGTGAAAAGGGTGACGGATTCGCCGAAATTGAAGGATTCGGGGCTGATGGTCCGCAGGCGCGCGGCGAAGATCGTGCCGGCCATGCCGGCCCAGGCCGCGCCCACCACGAAGGCCATCAATTTGTAGCGGGTGACGTTGACGCCCATGCCCTCGGCGGCCACGGCGTCCGCCTTGATGAATTTGAGCGCCCGGCCGAAGCGCGAGTTCTCCAGCCAGTGGAACAGGAGCATGGTCGCCCCGACCATGAGCCAGATGAGGTAGAAGAAGTGCTGCGGCCGCGAGATCTTCAGGCCGAAGAGGCTGGGGCGGGCTATGCCCACCAGGCCGTTGGGGCCGCCGGTGAGGCCGAAAATGTCGTTGGTCAGGGCGATGCGGATGATCTCGACGATGCCGATGGTGACGATCAGCAGGTAGTCGCCCCGCAGGTGGATGATGGGCCAGGCCACCGCGGCGGCGAAGAGGCCGGCGGCCAGGCCCGCGACCGGCATGGCGGCGAAGATGGACCAGCCGGCGTTGAGGTTGAGGATCGCCGTGACGTAGGCGCCCACGGCGAAGAAGGCCGCGTGGCCCATGTGGAACATGCCGGCCAGGCCCAGGATGACGTTCAGCGACAGGGCCAGCACGGTGTATAGGCCGACGTTGTTGAGCACGTCGAGCCAGTAGGCGCCGGACGACAGCCCGACGGCTTTGAACAGCGACGGCAGCGACAGAAAAAGCGCCGCCCCCGCGAGCCAGGCGAGCCGGCTCAGGCCGGAGGCCTCGCCGGCGAGGCCGGAGTCGCGCGCCGCCCCGTTCACAGTTTTTCGGCCACTCTTTCCGGCAGCAGGCCGGTGGGCCTGACGACCAGGATCATGATCAGCACCACGAAGGCCAAGGCGTCCTTCCAGGCCACCGAGACGTAGGCCGCCCCCAGGGCCTCCACCAGGCCCAGCAGCAGCCCGCCGACCATGGCCCCGGGAATGTTGCCGATGCCGCCGATGATGGCCGCGGTGAAGGCTTTCAGGCCGTAGAGCTGACCCATGCTGAAATCTATTTGGCCGTAGTAGAGCCCCACCAGCAAGCCGGCCAGCCCGCCCAGGGCCGGGCCGATGACGAAGACCACGGCGATGACGCTGCGCACGTCGATGCCCATGAGTTTGGCCGCGCCCTGGTCGATGGCCGCGGCCCGGATGGCCAGGCCCAGGCGGGTGCGGTGTATGAAGGCGTACAGGGCGGTCATGACCAGCACGGCCGCCAGGAAGACCAAAAGACGGATCAGCGGGTAGCTCTGCCCGGCGAAATGCACCGTCACGTTGGGCAAAAGATCCGCTCCGTAGGCCCGGTGCCGGGCCCCCCACTTGAGCATGATCGCGTTTTGCAGAAAGATGCTGGCCCCCAGGGCCGACACCACGGCCGCCAGGCGGTCGGAGTGTCTCAGCGGCCGGTAGGCGGCCCGCTCCAAGAGGTGTCCGGCCAGGCCCACCAGGCCCAGGACCATGACGATGGTCAGGCCGATGGCCGCCGCCGGCCCCAGCGCGCCGGCCAGATCGAAGGTCACCAGCAGGGAGTAGCCCACGTAGGCCCCCAGGGCGAAGAGCTCGCCATGGGCGAAGTTGATCAGCTTCATGACCCCGTAGACCATGGTGTAGCCCAAGGCGATCAGGGCGTAGATGCCGCCCACGGCCAGGCCGTTGGTGAGCTGCTGGATGAAGAACTCCATGAGGGGGCTCCCGGACGGCGGCCGGCCGCTTCCGGCCGCCGTCGGCTGTCGCCGCGCCTTACTGCAGCACGAAGGCGCCTTGCGCGTCGACCCGGTAGAGGCGATAAACCTCGCCGCGGCGATCGCCCTGGGCGTCGAAGGCGATGGGTCCGGACAGGCCCGCGTAGTCTTTCAGCTCCGTTTTGAGCCACTCGCCCATCTTGGACGCGTCAGGGCCGACGGCCTCGACGGCCTTGATCAGCACGTTGAAGGCGTCGCCGGCCAGCACCGACCACACCGAGCTGGGCTGGCCGCCGTGCTTGGCCTGATAGGCGGCCCGGAGCTTGGCGGCGGCCTCGGAGGGCATGTCGGCCAAGGCCGGAGGACTGACGAAATAATAGCCGGCCGCGGCCTCCGCGCCGGCGATCTCGACGAGGGCGGTGTTGTTGGTGGCGTCGCCGCCGATCATCGGCGCGCCCCAGTTCATGTCGCGCTTCTGCCGCAGCAGCAGGGCCGCCTCGGGATAATATCCGGTGAAAACCACCACGTCAGGCTCGGCGGCCTTGATCTTGGTCAGGCTGGCCGTGAAGTCGCGGTCGCCGGGGGTGATGGCGTCGAAGAAGACCTCCTCCACGCCGTTGGTCTTGAAAATGGCCCGGGCCTCGTCGGCCAGGCCCTTGGCGTAGGAGGTGTTGTCGTGGACGATGGCCGCCCGCTTGAAGCCCAGGGCCTGCACTTGGGCGGCCAGCACGCGCCCTTGCTCGTCGTCGCGCGGGCAGGTGCGGAAGAAAAGCTGGTAGCCGGCCTCGGTGAGACGAATGGAGGTCGAGCCGGTGGCGATTTGAAGCACGCCGGCCTCGTCGTAGATGGACTGGGAGGCCTCCGTCACCGACGAGCCGTAGGTGCCCACCACGGCCACGACCCCGGCGGAAACCAGCTTTTGCGCGGCCAAGCCGGCCGTATTGGGCTTGCCGCCGTCGTCGGCCACTTCGACGACCACCGGCGCGCCGTTGACGCCGCCGGCGTCGTTGATTTCCTGGGCCAAGATCTCGATGACCCGGACCATGTCCTGGCCTTCGGAAGCCCAGGCGCCGGTCACCGGGGCCATGACGCCGATTTTGACGGGGTCGGCCGCCTGGGCCGAGCCGGCGGAGAAGGCGAGGAGGGCCGCGGCGGCGGCCACCAAAATTGGCATAAAATACTTTTTCATGGTGTTTCCCCTAAAAAGTACAAAAAAATCTTAACAATTTAAATAGCCGTTAATCGGAGCGATCGGTGGCGTTTTCGCCTGGACCACAATTTGATCGAGGCGCAAAAACCATATCTTTATTTTAACGACTAAAATAATCCCTTGACCACAGGCAGCTTGACGATTTTGGCCCTGAGCTGTGTTTTCGCGCCTTGGTCAAATTGGGCCGGTCCGCCGTCGGCCAAGGCCGCCAGCGGCGAGCGACGACGCGGCGAAGGTCCCGCGCCGCAGGCGGCGACTCGGGGCCAACGCGGGCGAAAGCGTCCCAAATGGCGGCGGAGCGCCTTGAACGCCCCGACAGACTCGATCAGCGCACAGGCCGCCGAGCGAGTCGCCGGCCGCGCCGGCGGTCGAGCCGCCGAGCGAGCCGCCGACCTCTGTCTTCCGGCGCCGGCCTGTCCGGGTCGCCCGACTCCGGCTCAAGCGTTTCGCAAAAAAGCCTCCAAGGCCCGGGCCGTCATCCAAACGTCGGACTTGGCGACGATTTCAAAGGGCGAGTGCATCGACAAAACCGGGGCGCCGCAGTCGACCACGCTCATGCCCTGAGCGGCCAAGGAGAGGGCCACGGTGCCGCCGCCGCCCTCCTCCTGCTTGCCCAGCAAGGTGCTTTGCCAGACGACGCCGGCCTCGTCGAAGATTTTTCTGATGAGGGCCATGTATTCGGCTCGGGCTTCCGAGGCCCCGTACTTGCCGGTCCCGCCGGTGTACCGGATCACGCAGGGGCCAAAGCCCAGACGGGCGGCGTTGAGCTCGTCGTGGACCTCCTTGAAGGTCGGGTCGAGGGCGGCCTCGACGTCGGCCGAAATGGCCGAGCTGCGGGCCAAGGCCGTCTGGACGTCGTGCCAGCGCGGTTCCAGGCCCGCGGCCTCCACGGCGGCCGCGGCCAGCCGGACGACAAAGTTGCTTTCGGCCCCGGTGGAGCCGTAGCTGCCTATCTCCTCGCGATCGAAGACGATCAGCAGCAGCGGCTTGGCGGGCTTTTCGATCGCCAGCAAGGCCTTGACGGCGCAAAAGACGCTGAGGCGGTCGTCATGACCGTAGCCGCCGATCATCGAGCGGTCGAAGCCGACCTCTTGAGCCGGCCCGGCCGGCACCAGCTCGAACTCCGAGGAGATGAGATCATCCTCCTTGAGGCCCCAGCGGGCCTCCAAAATGTCGAGCACCGCCTTTTTGAGGCGGCCGGCCTCCGAAGGCTTGCCGGGCGCGGGACGGGAGGCGGCCAGGACATTGAGGCGCTCGGCCGGAAAGGCCTCCGTCAGCTTTTTTTCTCTTTGGACCTTGCGGTCGAGATGAGGCAGGATGTCGGTGATGGTCAGCACCGGATCGCCGGGGGCCTCGCCGAGGCGCACCTCGACCTCGCGGCCGTCCTTCAAGGCGCAAAAGCCCCACAGGGCCAGAGGCCGGGACAGCCACTGAAATTTCTTAAGGCCCCCGTAGAGGTTGCTCTTGAGCAGCCCCAGCCCGGACTCCTCGTAGACGCACTTGGGCTTGAGATCCAGCCGCGGAGCGTCGCCGTGGGCCACCACGACATTGAAGCCCTCCCGGGGATCGGCCAAGCCGGGCGCGTAGAGGCCCAAAAGCTTGCCGTGGTGATGCAGCCAGCCGCCGCGGCCCTTGGCCCCATGTCCGGCGAAGCCGGCGGCCGCCGCCCGGTCCAGCGCCAGGCGGGCGACGGCCCGTTCAGTTTTGGCCAGACTCAAAAATTCCCGATATTCCGTCGCCAGCGCCTCGACGGCTTCGCGGGCCGGGGCGTCGAGCCGCTCCCAAATGGGCCGCTTGAGCTCCTCGGCCGCCTTGGCGGCCGAGTCTTCTTTGGACGACTCTTTGTTATTCTTTTTTTCGGCAAAAGTCATAAGTTGCACCTAGATCGGCTCAATGGCAGTCTCAAAAAATATTTCAAAAAAAATGAATTATTTGTCAATTAAGAGTGAAAATATTTAACAGTATTTTTTAGCAAAAAAAAATAAACGAAAGCCCGCCGTCCGCCGCGGAAGTCGAGCCGGACGACCTGACGGCGGTCGGGCCCCGGCGAACTCGGCCGCGAAAGACTCGAGCCCGGCGGCGCCTCGGCAGGGGCCAAAAAAAATGCGGACCGTCGCGAGCTTCGCTTCGCCGCCTCTGTCGCGCGGACGAAACGGTCTGCGAAAAGCGGGTCCCGCATGGAACGAGCCAATATAACTTTTTTCCACACAAGGGTCAAGCGGGCGCCCCGGCCGGCCAGGGCCAAATCGTCAGAGCCGCCGCCGCAGACCTGCGGGGCCCTGCGGTCGCTCATCATGATCCGGGCCAGAAATGGTCGTCGGGGGCTGGGAGAAGCCTCGGCCTCAAACCCCTCACATTTTAGGAAGCGCAAGGGAGCAGGATCACACGTTAAGCGCCTGACCCGGCCCGCCTAGACTGCCTTTTGGTCAGCTGGCTCAACCGTGAATTTTATATTTTTTATCGCCTAGTGCAGATATGAACTTTAATAAATATTTATTATGGGCGGCCGACAGGTTACTAGTACGGATATCAATTGTACTTCTAACTTTTTTATATATAGTCAACATTTTTTGTGGCGAAGTTGGAAATTAACAAAAGCGAGCAATATCTTGATTATCTGACGTTTGTAGCGTTACATCGACTGAATCGACTAAAGCTACCGGAATATCAAGACAAGAAATCGGTAACGGGCGGTTAACTGTTAGATTGAAGTGATGGCATAATTTGTTAACGAAAAAATGGACGATAAAAGTAAATATGTCGTCGCCAGCCAGGCCGGGCCTCAATTCGCAATAATCCAGGCCAAGGTGGTCCTTGCCTTCCTTGAAGCCTGGCTCGCTCGACCACCGCCTCAACGCCGGAACGCGGCTGGCTTCCTTGGCAGTCTTCATCGACTCGTTGCAGAGGGAGCGCTTGAAAGAGTCAGCCTTCAACCTCCTTACGTACCGCCACACGTCCTGGCCTGGTTACCGTCGCCTGGTTGGCCGTTGTTTGGCTAGCGTCGCCTGGTCGACCGTCGCGCGACACCATAATCTTAAGCGCCATTTTTCGGGTTTTGCCCCTATCATCCTTCCAGTCGGAGTTAAGCTGTAAAATTCGACTAAATCACGGAGTTAGTGAAAAAAATATGCCATCCGGGCATGTACTATGGAATACTCAAAAAGTTCTAATATTATGACATTATAGTATAAATTTTAAGGATACAGGATTAATTATCTCGTCATTGTTTGGATTAAATCACATAAGTCGGCCTAATTTCACTTAGATCAGGAGGCAGATGCCCCATTCAATGTTAAGGAATGTTAACATGGGCTGTCAAATTTGTAATAATATATCGTTATATTACAAAAAAAGTCGCAAGCCGCTGGGGAACTGGCCTGGTCGGAGCGCCGTTCAGCCCGTCAGCGGTTCGGCGGAGGCGAGGCCAATCTCCTCGTCAGTGAGATAGCAGGCCGGATCGGGGGCCCAGGGGTCGCCCGTCAAGTGGTTGGCCCTGGCTCGCAAGCCTCCCCCGCAGACCGTCAGAAAGCGGCACTCGCGACAGCGGCCCTTGAGGTGGCCGTATTTGTTTTTAAGGGCCATCAGCAGGCTGTTGGAGGAGTCGTGCCAAATCTCGGCGAAGCTTTTTTCGCGCACTGACCCCAGCGTCACCGAGCGCCAGAATTGGTCGGGATGGACCAGCCCGTTCCAGGAGATGGAAGCGATTCCGTGCCCGGAGCTGGCGCCGCCGTTGAGCTTGAGCAATTCCATGACCCGCTCGGCTTCGGCCGCCCGGCCCTCCTCGACCAGTTTGAGATACAGGTAGGGTCCGTCGGCCTGGTTGTCGACGGTCAGCACCTCGGCGGCCAGGCCCGCTTGGTGGAGGCGACGGGCGCGTTCGGCGATCAGGTCCACCGCCGCCCTGGTCTCGGCCAACGTCAGCGCCTCGCCGGCCAGCGCGGGGTTTGAGCCTTGATCGACGAGGTGGTAGAAGCACGCTCTGGGGACGGACTCCTGGACCATCAAATCGAAGAAGGCGTCCAAATCGGCTTGGTTGCTCTTGGTGAGCGTAAGCCTCAGGCCCACCTTCAGACCCGCCTCTCGGGCCGTTCGGATGGCCGCCAAAGCCCCCTTGAAGGCGCCGGGCCGGCCGCGCATGCGGTCGTGGGCCGGACCGAGCCCGTCGAGGCTAATGCCCACGTAAGACAGGCCCAGATCCTTGAGCCGCCTGGCTTTGTCGCGGTCGAGCAGCAGTCCGTTGGTGGAAAGCACCGCCCGGGCGCCCCTGCGAACGGTCAGGGCCGCCAGCTCCATCAGGTGGGGGTGACTGAGCGGCTCCCCGCCCGAGAACAATATGACCGGGACTCCGTAGTCGGTCAGGCTTTCGATGAGGCCAGTCGCCTCCTGGAGGCTCAACTCGTCGGGGGCCGGGCCGGGGGTGGCCGAGGCGTAGCAGTGAACGCAGGCCAGGTTGCACGCCCTGGTCAGGTTCCAGACGATGACCGGTTTCTTGTCCTGGGAGAATTGGAGCATATGGCTGGGCAGCTCCTTGGAGCTGCGCCCGTAACGCAGGACGTCGGCCGGTTCGACCGTGCCGCAGAAGAGCTTTGAGACGCCAATCATCGCGAACCTGGAGGCCTTTCGTAACGCGGCCAATTATCCAGCCAGCGCCATTTTATCATAATCCTGGTGAACACGCCTCAATAAAATTGGCTAATTAAAGACCAGGAAACAATTTAATTATTTATATTAAGCTGTTTTGTTGTTAAACCGCCCTAATTTACCAGATATAGAACAAAATTTTTGGGGTTCCAGAAGAGCGTTCGCCGAAACCCGCCCCGCAGGCGCCCCGAGGGGGCGAGGCCCAGCGATCAGTAAATATGGACGCTGCCCATGGCGGCCGGCAGGTACGAGACCCCCAGCCAGGTGATCATGAGCATGACCAGCCCCAACGGCGGCGCCAGGAGCGCCAGCCTCCGGCCGGCGCCCCTGGGCGGCGACCTCCTGAGGTGAAGGTAGGCCAGGAAGGCGGCCGCCGTCACCAGAGCCCACGTCTCTTTGGGGTCCCAAGACCAGTAATGGCCCCAAGCTTCCTTGGCCCAGGCCGCGCCCGTCAGCAGCCCCAGCATCAGAAGGCCCAGACCCGTCCGCACCGAGGAGTCGATGAAATCATCCAAGCTCTTGTCCGGGACGCCGGCGGCGGAAATTTTTCTGAGTTGAAGCGCCGAGGCTAGCGCTGAAGCGGCCAGCACGGCGTAGGAGAGCATGTAGCTCGTCACGTGCGGAATGAAGAACGGGCTCTGCAGGGCCGGCATCAGGGCCTTGGAGTGCAGCTCCGGCTTGACGACGTTGATGACGGCGAAGACGCTGGCCAAAAGGCAGCCGAAAATCAGAAGCCAGGCGAACCGCCTGCGGGCGTAGGCCAAGGCCCCGGCCCCGGACAGGAAGAAGGAGTACCACAGCCTGGTCTCGCCCATGGTCCTCATGGGCGGACGCTCAAGCCTGACCCACAGGCCGGCGATGAACAGGCCCGTCACCAGAGTTCCGGCCAAGGTCAGCCAGAAGGCCAGCCAAGGCCTTTTTTTTATGGCCATCAGGACGCCGAGCAGCCACAGGGCCATCGACAACGGCGCCAGATAGCCGTGCCAGCTCCAGCTCACCCAGCCCTCCTGCGGCCTGTGACGATCATGGCCAACGAGCCCGCGGACAGCAGCGCCAGCCCGGCGTTGGCCATGGGCAGCCACGGATCCTTGACCAGCTCGAAACCCGACCACGACGAGGAGCGGCCGGCGCCGGAGTCGTAGTCGCGTTGATATATTGCCCAGGAACCGATCTTCAGGGGCTTGTTGACCTCAATCGTGTCCTCGACCTCGACCCCCTCCTGGGTGAAGACCTTGACCTTGGAGACAAAACGCCTGGGCTCGGGGCGAGTCATGGCCAACAGCCAGCCGTCGCCCAGCTTAAGAGGCTGAGGCGGCCGAAAGCTCTCGCCGGTCGAGACCCAGCCCTCGTAGCTCTCGCCGGTGGAGCGACTGGTGGCCTTGAGCTTGGCCGCCTGGACCGCCGCGCTGGCGACGGTTTGGACGTAGGTGTCCTTGTCCACGGAGACGGCCTTGGGCAGGAAAGTCAAAAGCTCCAGGTCGAAGTCCCCCAACTTGCCCCGAGGCTCCAGGGGATCAATCTGCCACAACTCCAGCCGCCCGTCGGCGGTCTGGGGCTGGCCGGTGGCGTGGTCGATCAGCGCGAGCCTGGCCGGGTACTCCTCGAGGTCGAAGTCGTCAAGCCTGATGGCCAGCGGCATTTCCACGATCTCGCCGCCGGAGCGCATGACTCGCCACTCCAGGCCGCCCTCGGGAACCCGCATGATCTCGCGGGCCCGGTCTCCGGCGCCGACCCCGGCCGCCACGAGCAGCAGCCACAGCCCCAGATGGGTCAGCACGAACGCCGGACGCCGCCGGGAGAACCTCACGGTCACCACGGCGCCCAAAGAGAGCAGCGTCGTCAGGTAGACGGCCGTCAGGGGCCATGAGGCGGTCAGGTGGTTTAGGCCAAGCTTGGCGCCCAGGCCCAAGGTCGCGGACGGCGACGGGTAGGGGACCGCCTGGGGAGTCAGGCCCATCAGCAGGCTTAAAAGGCCCACCGCTGAAATCAAGGCCACCGACAGCGGCGTCGAGGAAAAAAAACGCGCCAAGCGGCCGCGCCGGCCCAGCCAACCTGCAACGGCCGCCGCCGCCAGCCCCAAGGCCGCAAACAGGCTGCCCGGCCAAACAAGGGGCGGGGGAGGCCCCAGCAGCCACTCGGCCGTCAAGCCGCCAGCCAAAATCGCGCCGACCACCACGAGGCTCTCAGGGTAGCCCCAAGGCCGCCGCCACATGGGGCGCGCCGACCTTGAGGCGGCCTGGGACGCGGAGGGGGCGCCCTCCAGACAGGCCTCGGGGCTGGCAATCATGGGCCTGACGATCCTGGGCCGATTTGGCGGGTCATATTCTCCCTTGGGCTCTGGCTTCCTCCAGCCACTGGGGAACCACGGCGCTCAGAAACTGGGCTTTTTGGGCGTTTAGCTTTTCGGGATCCAAGCCGATGAAAACCTGGGCCTTCTCCTTGGTGGAGATGTCCGGCAACTCGTTCGCCTCCAAGCCTTTGGCCCGGAAGATGTCCTTGAGCAGCAGCTGGGCCTGAAGGGCCTTGTCCAAGCCATGGGAGAGGATCCTCTGGGTCTCCACGGGGGCGTGGAAGGAGGCTCCGTGGGAGGCCACCCCGAAGTCCCAGCGCCACTGGGCCTGGCGGATCAGGGCCCTGACCGGGGCCAGCTCCTCGTCGGAGACGCCGCCGTCAATGGCCATCTTGACGAGGATGTGGGTCTTGGCCAGCTCGGGCTCAAGGCGGTTGCGGGTCTCCAGCAGGCGGTCCTGATTGAAGTACACCAGCTCCCTTAATTCCTCCTCCGAGTCGCGGTGGCACACCTGGCAGGTGGTGGAAATGTTTTTAAGCGGGCTCGCCAGCTGGTGGTCGGAAAATTTCACGCCCCCCTCGGAGATGTAGGGCATGTGGCAGTCGGCGCACGACAGGCCCTTTTGACCGTGGGGGCCCAGCAGGAAGAGCTCCCAGTCGGGATGCTGGGCCTTCAGCATGCGGGTTTTGGACACGGCGTGGGTCCAATCGGAGTAGTCGGCCTCGTCGTAGTAGGCCTCCATGTCCTCCATGGTGAAGCCCTTGTCCCAGGGGAAAGTGAGGTACTTGCCCTCGCCCTGGAAATAATACTCCACGTGGCACTGGGCGCATACCAAGCTTCTCTTTTCCTGGATGGTCGCCTGGTCGACGTCCCGGCCAAGGCGCTGGAAGGCCTCCCGCAAGGCCGGCCGGGTGATGGTCAGATCCATGTTGACCGGATCGTGGCAATCGGCGCAGCCGATGGGATTGACCACCTGGGCGCCCATCGAGCTCCATGGGGATTTGTAGAAATCCGCCGCTCCCAGCTGCTCGATCATCCTGGGCACGTCGGGACTCTTGCAGCTCCAGCAGGTCGAGGGCTGGAGGTCTCCCTGCCCGTCGACTCCAGGAGAAGCGGTCCTTAGGGTGGACCTCATGTCCTCGATGGTGTAATAGTGGCCTCTAGGCGCCGAGTAGTCGCGGGCGAAGGCGTAGCCGGCCCAAAGGATGACCATGTCGGGCCGCTCGGACAAAGAGTTTTGGGGGACGTTGCCGAGATGCTTGGATTGAAAGTCCATCTCGGCGGTGCGCTTCCAGGTCTCGTACTCGCGAGGATAATTTTGTCCCCAGACCTCGCTGCTCGGCTCGATGCCCCTGATGTCAACCTTCTTGTTGTTGTAGATCGAGGCCACCTCGGCCCGTCTGAAGGTCACCGAGGCCGCCACCAGAGCCAGACTCACCACAGCCACCGCCACTCCAAGACAAATGGCCAGACCGATGATCCATGGACCGTACTTTGAGGAGTAGAGAGTGCTCATAATTTTCACCCAAAGGTTTCCCGAGGCCGCAAGACGCGGGAAGACGTTGGAAGTCTGAATCCGTAACTAATAGGCGCCGTTAGTATTATTAAATTAGATGCTTTATTCAATTGGCAATAGAATTAATGAAATGAAACATTTAATAAATACCATCCAGACACCTATTTAGACTTTTTTAACATGCTCTCCAGCCACGCCGGGACCGGAGAGGCCGGCAAAGGCAAACTACCGTATTCGACCGAGCTGATTGAGGAGAGCCTGGTGTGGGCAATGTCTCGGTGGCAATCCCAGCAGGCCTTGTTGTCCCCGCGCCTGACGGCCTCGTAGTCGGGGCTCATTTTAACTAATTCGGTCACCAGGGGGGCGTGACACCTCAGACAGTTCTCCTGCAGGACTTCCTTAGTGCCTTCACGGGCCCTGATCACTTGGGGTTCAGCCCCCAAGGCGAAGACGGCCGCATGGTAGAGACCGTCGGTGGCCTTGAAGGCCCATTTCCTGGCCAGCTTGTCCTGGGGAACGTGACAATCGTTGCAGGTGGCCTTGACCGCATGGGAGCTGGCGTGCCAAGACTGGTAGTAAGGACCCATGACGTGGCAGTTGGTGCAGACCGCCGGTTCGTCGGAGACGTACGTCCAGGCCCTTGAGGCGTAGCCGGTGTAGCCTCCCAGTCCGAGGAACAGCCCGGCTAGACCAAAAATCAGCCACAACCAAAAAAAGTTACGTGCCTCGTACTTTTTTTGGACCATGTTCAGACTCCTTGGCTATCTGGCCAACCTATGAATAGGAAAAAGAAAAAATTTATTATCAATAGGTCGGTACATATTGGCCTTCAATTTACCTCAGTTGAGCAACTGCGGCCTGTCTGACAGTGATTGATTGCCAGCTAGCGGCATCGGGTTACTGGAGCCATATTACATCAGATAAAGAGGCCTGTCAAGTAAAATTTACAAAAAAAAATTTTTTTCTTCTAATCGAGAGATATTGGCATGAAAATTAATAGAGAGCGTTGCACGGAAATTGCAGAAAGACCGAAATTGCTAGTAACCGCTCCGGTGAAGACCCTTTTCGAAAAAATGAGATAAAGTTGAACAAGCAGGCATTGTCAATCTGGCCTATTTCTACCTGTTCAGGGCGGTTTTCGGGACTGGTGGAGGCCAGGCTCAGGCCGTTGCCGACCGGAGATTGGACCATTTCCAAGTGATTACATGGACTTAGGTTGCCAATCGATAATGCGAGTCCAGAGAGGCCATTTCACAAGATCAATCCTGCCATTCCGGGTAGATAAGCCCTATTGCAGGAGTGATTAAATAAAGATGGTGTAATATAAATGCGTGCTTCCTCTCTGGTCTGCCATCAATCTACATGAAACTTCAGAAGAATAAAATCATAGGAGATAACTTACTGATCATAGCAGATTCACGCCTGCCGCGACAAGAACAAAATTTTATCCTCACTTAGTCCTGTAGCCTGCGTAATCTTGTCAACAGGTATTCCGATGGCCAGCAAATTCTTGGCGATAGTGAATCTAGTTTCTTCGCGGCCTTGTTCACGGCCTTCTTCTAGGCCTTCTTCACGGCCTAACGCCAACGCGTATTCTTCAAGCGAAGTGTAACCCAATTCCATTTTAAATTCGCCCTAAATTGGGGACTTAACTTAATACGATTAAGATTAAAAAGTTCAATAGTAAATGTACACATTCTTCCGTATTGTTGTTTTGTATATTTATACTTTACTAAAGAACGAAAAAATTCAGCAACATTTTCTCTGCTTTACTTCGGTTATCTCTGCTTTTTACAGATGAATGTGCAGTCTGAAATATACATGCGAAAAACGAGAATCACCCAATAACTTATCCAAATTGAGGTTCTTAACGCAAATTGTTTGGTATTCAAGCTTGATCGTCATGCCATGCGCCTCTTTAAAGATGTTGTAACATAAATACATGCTTTCTCTCTGGTCTGCCATTAATTTACATGAAATTTCAGAAGAATTAAATCATAGCAGATAACTTACTGATCGTAGCAGATTCACGCC
>JAISZC010000225.1 GCA_031269485.1 Deltaproteobacteria bacterium | reverse complement strand
GGCCCGCGAGCCGTCCGACCCGGACCGGTTCTCCACGATTGTCCGTTTTTTTCCGGCGCCCTGACGAAGGCGGCGGCCGCCCGACGCGGCCGCCGCCTCGTCCGCTTTAAAGCGCCATTATTGATCAGAGGATCAAGATGAAATTGTCAACTTTTGACGCCAATGGTCAAGGCTTTTTCCAGTTGGGCTTTTTACAGCTCAATCATTTTTGATCAATGCGCAAAAACCGCATCTTGACAACTAAAATAATCGATAATAGGCGTCAGAGCTTGACAATTTTGGCCATGACCAGGATTTTTTTCAGATCGATCATTTTTAGCCGGCCAAGAAATGGCCGTCGAGGCGTCGAGTCCGCTTCGTCGGCCGCCTGGCGGCCGGCGAAAAGTGGGCTTTCCCAAAAAAAATCGGCCGTCTCGTCGGCCGCCGGCGTTTTTTGACGTCTTGCGCCGAGCGTCCGTCGACGTCCAGGCCTCCCCTCCGTGGCGGCGGCGGGCTGGACTTTTTTTTGACTTTGCCAACCTTTGGAGATATAGTTGCCGAATTCAGGCTCGGCGCATGGCCGCCGCGCCTGCGTCGGATCGACGGCCCGCGTCGTGTCCGACTCTCGCTTTCTGGAGGAAGCTTTGAACAGTTGGAATCCTTGGCGCGGCTGCCGACCCTTTAGTTTAGGTTGCCTCAACTGTTTCGTCATGTCAGCCGATTACCACCCGTACTACGACGAACCGTCCGCCTTTTCTCTTTCCGAAAGCTACCTGCTGCCTTTGGAGAGGCATTTTCACGGCGAGAAGGCCGGCAAATGGCGCATGCAGGACGACGGCCGCTGGGTCATCACCTGCTACGCCAGCGAGTTTCTGCTCGAGGAGGCCGACAAGTATCGGCCGGCCGTCTGGCGGGCCATGAGTCTGAGGCATGATTTGCGTTTCATGATCATCGTCAAGCGCATTCATCGTCTGCCCCAGTGCCTGCCCGAGGACTGGGGCGAAGGCTACGACAACGTGGCCCTGGCCTGCAGCGTCGAGGATCAGCGGGCGGCCGACGAGCGGCTGCCGTTGTTGGCGCAGGCCGTCGTCAAGCACAAAATGATCGTCGCCGAGCCGCTGCTGTCGCCGATCAACCTGCGGCCCCACCTGGCGGCCGTCAAGCCCGAGCGCCTGACCGTCGGCGGCGAATCCGGGCCCAGCGCCCGCGTCTGCTGTCTGGAGTGGGTGCTGGATCTGCATCGGCAGAGCCTGGATTACAAAGTGCCGTTTTGGTTTAAACAGACTGGTTCAAATTTTGTCGATGAAACTGGACAAAAAGTTGAAGTTCACCGCTCTAGACAATCGTCTTTGGCTTCTGATTATGAATTAAATAATTTGACTCTATAATACATTATAATTTTGTAATGAGGCCAACTATCTATAAAATAATTATAATTTAGGAGTTATTATAAGCTAATATCTTTAACTAAAAATTAGTTGCTGTGCCAGCTTTATTATTATAAAGTTGTTTATTTAACAAATTTTTATATAAAAACTATAAAATATGGTTAGTTATATTAATTGAAGGGAATTAGATAAACTATTATTTGTTGGAGATAATAATAGTGATTGAACTCAATTTATCATGAGGCTATTGAGGTAATCAGCCATAAATCGGGATGGTTTTAGCTTTTGTTATTGCTCAATGGCCTTCGTTTTATTAGTAGAATATCATAACCATCTGGAGCGGTTTGTCGCAACCTACATATTTTTTTCCTGTCTAATCGTTTCACCATCCTTTTAATGGCCCGGTAATCAGTGAATGTCCCCTCTGTTAAACCTATAATAAAAACAACATTAAATTCTAATCATTTCGACATATGAGCAGTAAGTAAAGCAAACCTAGAGTTATATTTAATATTTTGGGCTTTTCCCAAGGCCATTGTCTTATGAAAAGATGTTAGTGAAGTTTTAACTTGTAATACGTTTCTTAAAACGTTTCCAATGATTATTGCACGCACCAATATCTTTTTAGATTAAATATTTATTATAAATAGATAAAAAATATGGCTTAATAATTTTTATCACATGGATAATATGATCAAAATTTATTTTTCTTTCGGTTGTTATTTCGTAAACAAGACCATTCAACCAACTATTCAACCAACTATTCAACCAACTATTCAACCAACTATTCAACCAACTATTCAACCAACTATTCAACCAACCAATCAATCAATCAATCAATCAACCAACCAACCAACCAACCAATCAACCAAAGTCAGCATTTTGGAAATATCTACATGAGCTGGTCAAGGTTAGCCAGGTGTGATTCTTAGACTTTTTTCTAAAACTAAATCTGACCTCTAAAAATTTTTAGCTTTACGTCGGTGTAGTCGCTTAAAAATTTAATTTAAGATTTTAACACCTCCAGGCGGGGTTGCCAAGAGGAAAATTTAACCATTCAACAGGGGCAGGGTATCGCCATGTTGGAGTCGGCCTGGAATCCAGGCTGGAGCCGGCCGTTCTCCTCCCCAGGTTTTTTCGGGAGTCAGGCCTTTTTTGGTCTGCGGCCGAGGTGCTCGTAGGCCAGCTCGGTGGCCACCCGGCCCCGGCTGGTGCGGTGGACGAAGCCTTCTTGGACCAGATAGGGCTCGTAGACCTCCAGCAGGGTGCCGACCTCTTCGCCGACCACCACGGCCAGGGTTTCGATGCCCACGGGCCGGCCGTCGTAGGGGCCGGTCAGCGCGTCCAAGAGACGCCGATCGAGGTGGTCAAGGCCGCGCGAGTCGATGTCCAGCAGCCTCAGGCCCTGGTCGGCCGTTTCGCGGTCAATGACGCCGCCGGATCTGACTTCGGCGTAGTCCCGCACCCTTTTGAGCAGCCTTTCAGCCACGCGAGGCGTCCCGCGGCAACGGGAGGCGATCTCCAAGGCGCCGTCGTCGGAGAGCGGCGCCTCCAAGATGGCCGCCGCCCGAGCGACGATGAGCTGGAGTTCGTCGGGGCGATAGTAGTCCAGCCTCAGCTGGATGCCGAAGCGGTCGCGCAGCGGCGAAGACAGCTGGCCGGCCCGGGTGGTGGCCCCCACCAGCGTGAAGGCCGGCAGGGCCAGACGGATGGAGCGGGCCCCGGGGCCTTGGCCGATCATGAGATCGAGCTTGCGGTCCTCCATGGCCGGATAAAGAATTTCTTCGACCGCGGGGCTCAGGCGGTGGATTTCGTCGATGAACAGCACCTCGCCCGGAGCGAGGTTGGTCAAAATGGCGGCCAGATCGCCGGGGCGCTCGATGATGGGGCCGGAGGTGGTTTTGCAGCCGGTCTTCATCTCCTCGCTGACGATGTGGGCCAAAGTGGTCTTGCCCAAGCCCGGCGGACCGTGCAGCAGGACATGATCGAGGCTTTCGCCGCGTTTTTGGGCCGCCTCGATGAAGATGCCCAACTTTTTCTTCAATTCTGTCTGTCCCATGAAGTCCCGCAGCGACTTGGGCCTCAAGACGCGCTCGGCCTCGCGCTCTTCCGCGTCGGCGGGCGCGGCGTCGACTATTCTGGGCGACTCTTCGGACATTGTTGCCTTTCTTGAAGCCTGCAGGTTGAGCGACGGTCGCCGGCTTCCGTCGGCGGAGAGCGCGGCGAGACGTCCAAGCGCCGGTCAGCAAGCGCCGGTCAGGTCGAGCCGTCTGTTGCCCGGGCTTTGTCAGACCAATTATTGGCTATATATATATGTCTAGAGCATATTTTGCTTGAAATAAAATGCGTAAACGTTATGTGGCCGAAGCGGCCAAAATGAGGTTTATTTCTTCGACCGCTTGCTGAAAACTGCCGACGAGGACCAGAGACTGACGAAAGCGTCTCGTGGGCCGCCGGCCAGCGTTGCAGCACCGTTGTGAGGCCATCTATCGCGTTCACGTCTATTAATTTAAATTTAATAATTAATTGTTTGGATAAATTTAGTAATTGTTATAAATATTAGGGCCTAGCGCGGCCGGCGCGTGGCCAATGGGCGCTGGGGTCGTCTGGCGTGGCCGACGGCCAGAGGGCGCCTGGCGTAAAAAAGCCATAAAATGATCGCGGCACCAAAATGGCGTGGGGATGACCGAACTAATTGGCAATATGGCTAAAAATGGCCGTCTTGGCCCGGGTTGCGGCGTCCTGGGCCTGAAATGAGGGCCTGAGCGGGGCCAAGGCCAAGAACGAGGCGTGGCGGTCGCCGAGAAGGGGGCGTCAAACCGGTGAACCGGGCCAACGGCCCAGACCTGCCAGGAATTGGCCAAAAATTGGCCCAAACTCGGCCAAAAAAGCGCCGCCCTCCGGCCGAAAAAAGCTTCGGTCCCCAGCCAAGAGCGCTTCGGCGCAGGCGGCGGACGTCGACGGAGAGGCGTTTCAAAGACCTTAAAGTTTAAAATATTTAAAAATATTACAAAAATTTACAAAATATCTTAAAATATATCAAAAGACTTAAATGATCGCCGAAAATCTTAAAAGTCTTAAAATGGTTTAAAATAGTTAAAAAATTCAAACGCTCCCAGGGCTCACCATCTGCGGCGAGGATTTAGCCGGCGAGTCGGAGTTCAGCGGTTCCAATAGCGGTTTGAGGTGGGTTGAGAGTTGCGATAGAATTCCAAATATTTGAAAATGGCTTGCTTGAGATCCTTACGTTCCGAAACCTCGTGGATGCCACGTATATCGCCAAAATAATCCAAATTTTCGACGATTTGGCGGGAGTTGCGGCACAGGGCCGCGGCGCGGACGTCTTCTTCATTGACCGGAAAGCCTCGGGCCTCCATGACCCGCGGACCGGTGAAGATGACCAGGGCGTTGGGCTCGGCCAGGATGACGTCGCCCAGGGCGGCGTAGCTGGCGATGGCCCCGCCGGTGGACGGATCGCCCAAGATCGAGATGAACGGCAGCCCGACCCGCTTGAGGCGGGTGACGCAGTTGACGGTCTTGACCATCTGCATCAGGGCCGGAGTGCCCTCCAGCACTCGGGCCCCGCCCGAGCAGCACAGGCTCACCAGCGGCAGGCTCTTGGAAAGGGCGTACTCGGCGAGCCGAAAGAATTTTTCGCCGAAGACCACGCCCATGGTGCCGCCGGCGAAGTAGAACTCGCAGATGGCCAAAGCCACGGGATGGCCGAAAATCTTGGCCTCGCCGGTGACCAGAGCCTCGTGAAAGGGCGTGCGCTGGTCCTGCTTGGAAATGAAGCTCAAATATTCCGGGGTCAACAGGGAATGGTGGAGCAGGTGGTGGACGGTCAGATCCCGGTTCATTTCCTGAAAGCTGTCGGCGTCCGACAGGCAGCTGATCCAGCCCATGGCCCCCATGATGCGGCCGGCGCCGCATTCGGGGCAGACGTAGTGGTTGGCCATGAAGGTCGACAACGGCATCACCGCGCCGCAGCCGGCCTCCGCGCCCCCGGCCTTGAGGCTCATGTCGCCGCATTTGACGTACTGCTCGGGGGTGACGGCCGGGTCGGTCTGCTCGCCCCAGTCCACGCCCGGCTGGATGTCTTGGCTCGAGAGGCTGAAGGTCTTGAGATCCGGCGTGGGCATGGGTCGGGGCTTGAGGGGGGTCAGGCGGAAAAAGTTGGCCCAGCGGCCGCTGCGGATCTTGGCCTCCTCGCGGTAGATCCCGAAGGAGCCGGCCCGGTTGCGCCTGACCCGCAGCAGGGCCTTGATGCGGCGGCGGGCCAGATCCTTGACGGTGCGCTCGAGGTAGGCGGCCAGGGGCTTGGCGTAGCCTTCGACGTCGTTGACCAGCTTGGGGGAGGGCAGCACATGGTCGATGATGCCCAGCTGCTGAAGCTCGCCGGCCGTGGGCTTGGAAAGCAGCAGCGCCTCGCGGACCTTGGTGGGGTCGCGGAAGATGATGGCCGCCAAGCTCTCCGGCGGCGCCGTGGCGTAGAGGGCGTCGTCGAACTGGGCCCGGCGGTCGGTCATTTGAATGGCCAAGGCGCCGCCGCTGCCGCCTTCGCCGATGATGACCGAGATGGTTGGTATGGGGATGGTCAAAAAATCCCGGATGAGGCGGGCGATGAAGAAGGCTTGATAGCGCCGGGCCGATTCCATGGAAATGTCGGCCCCGTAGGTGTCGATGAAGGTGATGATGGAGACCGGATCGCCCTGTTCGGCCCGCTGGGCGGCCCGCTTGAGGAACCGGACGATGTGGGAGTGGTCGTCGGCCGTCAGCATGCCGTGGTTGAGCTTGGCCAAATCTTCCTTGGTGCGGAGGTTTTCGGGCTTGGGCTTCTGCTGGGCGATGACGAATATGTTGCGGCCCCACTGGTCGGTTTCGCCAAGAATCAGCGCCCCGTCGTAGGGCATGACCCGGCGGAACGAGGGAAAGACCGACTGAATCAGATCGCTGGAGCGGGGACGAAGAGGCGAGCGGGTGCGGCGGCGAAAAATCTCCACCACGTCGAGGGCGTCGTTGGACATGAGCGTCGTTCTCCAGGGCGGGGGTCTGGCGCCGGGCGTCCGGCCCTGGCGAAGAGCGATCCGGCTTTGGGGCTGCGTCCGAGGCGGCCGGTCGCCGCCCGCCTCCGAAAACCGGCGCTGAGCCGGCTATTTCGGCGCATTATAACCCAAATATGGAGAGGCGGCAAGGTCAAGCCGAAAGGCGCCCTTAAATTTGGGGGCAATTGGGGCTCGGATCCGCTGGCGCGGCCGCCTCGATCCGGCCCCGTGCCGCCTGTCCGCGGCGCTTCAGCCGGCGGCCCGAGGAGGCGACCGCCTCAGGGGCGAGGCGGCCTCTCGGAGCGGCGCCGGCGAGCAGGCCTCGAGGCGAATTCCCGGCGCCAAAGGTTAGCTGGAAATCCAGGCGTTCCGGTCCCGCCGGAATTTTATGAGCTAAATGAATTATTTAACCGACTTTTATTAAGCAGGTCCAGGGCCTATAAAACAGCCTTGGACCATTTTAAATTTCATAAAGACAGACTATAATAATTTTTATGACTTTTAATCATAGTTTATGAACGTCTTGAGATTCTAAACCTCATGATAAGGCCAACCAACTTTTCCGGCGACTAGGCCAATTTTAACATTGTTTATGTCCAAAAAACTTATTTATAGCTTAAATAGCTAAATAATTATATTAACATTAAAATTAACTTATTTAAGTTTTATCTTTGATTTTGCTCCGTGATCAACGCTGACTCGCCCCACGCTTTGGCCAATATGCTCCCGTCTCGAGGCAAAACGAAAAATAGACGTCTTTTAAGGTTCGTCCTTGCCAGACTTTGGCTAGTTGCGGACGGCAAAAACAACTTTGCCCCAACTAATGAAATAATAAGATTTCATTGGCGGTGCTTACGGCGATTATCGGCTGATTTTTCATGATCAAAGTATTAAAACATGAGTCAAGATCAAAATTATCATTTTTTGAGGTCTATTGTCTAGATATTATTTTTGTCGTTAAGCTAAAAATAAGTTTTTTGCATATCGAGCTTTCATGGGCCGGCGAAAAACCAGCCGCCAGGCGTCACGACAGGCCAAAGGCGCGGGATCTCAAGTCTTTCGTCGTCGGCCTCGAGCGCGGCGAGGGACGCGGAGCTCCGAGGCCGGCGCCGGCTGCCGGTCAATTATTGGCATTTTTGTTGCTTCACTCTTTTCGCTGGTCTCCTGGCGCCCTCCAAGGCGCCCTCCAGGGCGGCCTAAACTGGCAGCCAAGGAATTAGGAGGCTCGCGCGGCGGGGCCGTCTCGGAGACCGCCGTGGGCAAATTTTGACCCCCCGGGCCAGCCTGGGGCTGGCCGAAAGGAAATGGCATGCTCGAAAAACCCGCGTCGTTGGGCAACCTCGTCGGGATCCGAAAAAACCAGCAGGCCTCGGGGGCCGATTTGCGGACCGCCGGGCGCGGGCGCCAGGGGGCTTTGGCCTTGCGCGCTCCGGCGGCCCAAGCCTCCTCGGGGGTTTTCGACGCTCTGATGGCCGTCAACCAGGCGCAAAACAAGGTTTTGAGCGAGGTGCTCGACGGTCCGGTCAGCCAGCAGACCCAGCGCCAGCTGGCGACGATCCAGGCCATGAACATGCGCGTTTCCCAGCTCGACGAGGCCGCTCTGTCCGCCGGCCAAGTCAAGCCAGCCGAGCCGGCCGAGCCGGCGGCGGAGCCCCGGCGCCGACGCCTCGCGCTGGGGGCCGGACGCACCGTGGCGGCCGGCGTGGACGTGGGCCGAGTGTTTTCTCCGTCCCAGCTGTCGGCTTTCAAGCAAAGAAACGGCCTAGCCCGCGTCTCCCAGGCGGCGTTGCTGGAAAACGAGCCGGCCGAGCCGGCCAAGACTCCGGCCGAGCTGGCGGCCTTGGCCGATCAGGCCGCCGAGGACCTCGACAAGGCCGCGGCCCCCATGAGCGCCGGCGCCGCGGAGCTGTCCACGCGCGCGCCGACCCGGCCGGCCGAGGCGTCGGCGGCGGGTCTGTCCGACGAGCTGGAGGCGGTCATCAAGCGGGTCGGGGAGGCCTTGGGCCTCGAGCCGTCGCTGATCAAGGCCGTCATCAAGACCGAGAGCAATTTCGATCAAAAGGCCGTGTCCTCGGCCGGCGCCAAGGGCCTGATGCAGCTGATGCCCAAGACGGCCAAGGAGATGGGGGTCGCCGATCCTTTCAATCCGTTGGAAAACATCTGGGGCGGGGCCCGTTACCTCAAAAAGATGCTCGACAGCCAGGGCGGGGATCTCAACCGGGCCTTGGCGGCCGACAATTGGGGGCCGGGGAACTTTGAGCGGCGCGGCGCGGGCGGCAAGTCGCTGCCCAGGGAAACTCGAAATTACATTGAGGTCGTCAATCGCAATTACCGGCGGTTCAAGTCGGCGGAAACCTTGACGGCCTGACAGCTCGGCGGCCAAGCCGGCCGCCGGGCCAAATGGGCGGATGCGCCGGTCCACCGCGGGCCCCGGCGCGCTCTTGATTCCGGCCGGACCGGCGAGTCGGCCTGCGGATCGTCCATCGCCTGTCCAAGCAGTCCGGCCAATCGTCCGTCGGGCGGTTCGCCGCCTTGAGTTCGTCTCCGGTTTTCGCTCCGCGGCAATCAGGTTTTTCCTCCGCAGCTCGAGCCGTCAGCTCGCCTCAGGAGATTTCTGCAGCTGGCCGCCTCGCTTTTTTTTGCGCCTTGCCGCCATTTTCTTCGGCGCCAGCGTCCCGCCCTCGCAAAACGCCAAGGCTTTTTCCGTCCTGCGTGAAGTCCGCCCGTGCCGAGCGCGGCGGTCCGTCGCAACCGACGACGCGAGGTTTTGAGGCCGGCAAGGCGGCTGGCCTTCCTACGCGGCTGCCGCGATCTTCATGGCCTCCGCGGCCTTCGCGGTCGCCCGCCGCGATCCTCTTGGCTTCCCAGGCTTTAGCGAGCTCCCTGGCTTCCGCGGCTTCCGCGAGCTTCATGGCCTCCGCGGCCTTCGCGATCTCCCTTCGCGATCTTCTTGGCTTCCCAGGCTTTAGCGAGCTCCCTGGCTTCCGCGGGCTGCCGCGAGCTTCATGGCCTCCGCGGCCTTCGCGATCTCCCTTCGCGATCTTCATGGCTTCCCAGGCTTTAGCGAGCTCCCTGGCTTCCGCGGCTTCCGCGGGCTTCATGGCCTCCGCGGCCTTCGTCGTCGGAGGCCGGGCGCGGCCGGGCGAGCTTAAAGTTTTGCGGCCGGTTGGCCGATACGTTATTTGAAGGTTGCGGAAACAAGCTCGAAGGTCCACAAAGGACTCGCTCGACGCCGTCAGCCTCGGATTTCGGGTGGCTCGGCTCGAACGTCCGCTTCGGACGCGCGGGTCGGGCGGGCCTCCAGGCGGGACGACATGATTCAGCGGCCAGCGGATCGTTTGCCTGAGGTTCGGGTCCCCATCGTTGACGATGGCGCGGCTCTGAGATTTTTTCTCTGCATTTTGCTGATCATCAATCTCCTTTGAGGGGCTCTTGGTGGTGACCGGGAAGAGGAATTGTCCTCTTCCCGGTTTTTTTTGGCCCGTCCTTGCCCTCCGCCCCTTGGCCGCCGTCAGCGGACCGGTTCTCGCAAGATCAGTTTTTTGGCCAGGGTCGCCGCGGTCGAGAGCTGGTCGAAGCCTGGCAGGCGGGACAGCTGGCTGAGATGCTCGGCCGTCAGCAGCGCCAGCCGCACCAGGTCGCCCGGGGCCAGGCCTAGAATTTCGGTGGCCACCTGGTAGTTGGCGCCTGTGGCCCAGCAGTGGATGGCGAAGCCCGCCCGCCAGTTCAGGACGGGCCAGGGAAAGCCGCCCTGGCGCAGCTGGTCGACGAGAGGGTCGACGACCGACTCCAGGCGCCGGCAGGCTTGCAGGTACGTTTTCTGGAACCGGAGCCGGGAGGCGTGACGGGCTTCCTTGTCGCTGAGAAGCGAGGCGAGCATGCCCGCCAAAAGCGGCGGGTCGAGCGGCAGGCCGCCCGCCAGCGCGGCCTCCAGCACGACCAGAGGGTGCTCGAGCCTCAGGGCCGTGGCCGTCAAGCCCAGCTCCGTCAGGCGGCCGTCGGCGGTCAGCAGCCCCCGGCGAGTCAAGAAGGCCATGTGCCGCTCAAACTCCTTCCACATGCCCAGGGCGGCCCGCTTGAGGCTGGCCGGGCCGCGGGTCTTGGCCCGCTGCCAGGCGGCCAAGGTGCGGGCCAGCAGCTGCGGGACATCCTTGGGCTGATAGGCGTTGAGCAGGTTCAGCACCATCGAAAAGCTCACCGAGAGCGAGCTGCGCACCGGGTCGGGCGGGGAGTCGAAGAGCCCGTCGACGAGCCGGAGGTTCATGTGGGGGCCAGGCAGCACCAAGGCGAAGCCGATGTTGTCCAAGCCCCGCCGGCCGGCGCGGCCGGTCATCTGGGCCAGCTCGGTGGCCGTCAGATCGCTGAACGACAGGCCGTCGAAGCGGTCGCTTTGGGCGAGCACGACCGTGCGGGCCGGAAAGTTGACCCCGGCGGCCACGGTGCTGGTGGCGAAGATGGCCGACAGCAGGTTGCGGGTCATGAGCTCTTCGACCAGCATTTTGTACTGAGGCAGGTGTCCGGCGTGATGGGCGGCCAGGCCCTTGCGCCTCAAGGCCGTCGCGGGCGAGTATTTGGCCAGCACGGGGCGCTCGGCCAGATACTGGTCCAAAAACGCCGAGCGGGCCGCCTGGCGCTCCAGGGGCTCGTCTCGGAGGTTCAGGCCTCTGGCGACGGCCAAGTCGCAGTCGGCGCGGGACTTGAGAAAAAAGATGGCCGGCAGCAGATTGAGCTCCGAGAGCAGCGGCAGGCACTGCTCGACCCGCTGGTCAAAGCCGCCGCCCGCGTGGCGGCCGCGGCCGCGGCCGCGGGCCTGGTCGGCGGCCTGCGACAAGGTGGTCAGCCACGTGCTGTCCTTGAGGCACAGCGCCTCCAGCGGCACGGGCCGCCGTCCGCCTTGAACCACGCGCGTCTGCTGGCCGCGGTTGCGCCCCAGCCAGGCGGCCAGCTCCTGGGCGTTTTCGATGGTGGCCGACAGCAGCAGCAGCCGCACCCGCGGCGGCAGGTAGATGAGCACCTCCTCCCACACCACGCCTCGTTCCCGATCCCCCAGATAGTGAGCCTCGTCGAGCACCACCAAGTCGCAGGCCAGCTCGGAGAAGCCGGTCATGGCGTCGTAGAGCTGGTTGCGCAAAATTTCCGTGGTGCCGACCACGATGGGGGCCTCGACGTTGATTTTGTGGTCGCCGGTGACCAGACCGACGTTTTCCTCGCCGAAAAGTTGGCCGAACTCCAAAAATTTCGAGTTCGACAAGGCCTTCAGCGGGGAGGCGTACCAGCTCAGCCGGCCGGCGGCCAGCTCGCGGGCCAGCGCCTCGCGGGCGATCCAGGTCTTGCCGCTGCCGGTGGGGGCCGAGACGATGACGTCTTGCTCGGCTGCCAGACGAACGGCCTCCAGTTGGAAGGGATCGGGCACGAAGGGGCTGTCGGGCGGCACGCCGATGTCGGCCAGGCTCCGTTGGACCGCCGGGTGGACCACGACGACCGAGGGCCTGACGGGCGGCGTCTGGCCGGCGTGCTTGGCGCGCCGCGTCCGAGCTCCGTCGCGTTCTTTGCTCTTGCAGGTGTTGGGACGGTGGTGCATGACGCCTGTCCGCCTGAAGGTCCCCAAGGGTTTCCGGCTGATTTAGGTTGTTCCCGCCGGCGGCGCGGGAGTCCCAGGGGCAGGGCGGCTTGGGCGCTCTGATTCTGACTGAATCGGGCGCGACGGTCAAGGCCTGGGCGGACAAAATGACGGGCGGACCTGCCGGCCGGCGTGGCGTTCAGCCGCCTGGCGCCGCCAAATGGGCCGATTTTTGAAGGCGCCCGGCGAACCTCGCGGCCCCCAAGACCGCCGGGAACGGAGGAGGCTCAAGACGCCGAGCGTTTAGGCCGTCGGGCCGTTTTAGGCGGCGAGGCCGCCGCGTCTTCGGCGCCTTGACGGCTCTTGGCCGGTGTTCGTCATTTTTCGGGTCCGATTTTTTTGGTTGTCTGGCTCGTTGTGGCGCTAAAAAATAGTATTTATTTTTATAAATATTCATCAAGAAATTAAAAATAATAATAAGGCGTATTATTAAGATAAGTCTGACCGATTCACCAAAAAATTTGATTCATTCAAGAACATAAGACTTCTGTTGCTTGGGTTTTAGTGGCTTTTGACACCAAGAGGCGAAAAAACCAATAAACGGAAAACAAAACGCTGATTGAGGTCGTTAGACACTTTAAAAGAGAGATTATTCAGATGTGCACCAAGCAGGAAGATAGTTTGAGGCTGATATAAAAAGTTATCCCATTTTATCTGTTGGATACTGATTTTATTAATTAGATTATTTATTCTAAAAAACTAATATTGATTAATTATAGATTAAAATTGATAAGATTTCAGTAAAATATCTATTCTAATCTTTCTTTTAGATGATTATAAGAATTGTTATCGTCATAGTTGCGGTTAATTTCATTTTTATTCCCATAATGAGCGGTGCTATATCATAAAAATTAAAGAATAACCTGCATAAAATTAAGGTCAGATAGATAGATAGATAGATAGTTAGTTAGTTAGTTAGTTAGTTTTATTTCTTGTAATTCAATTATTAAAAAGATACAAAGACATAATATCCTTAAATTTTTATTAAATAAAAAACAACTATGATTTTGGCGTATAAAAATTATTTGAAATTACAAACCTTCAAAGCCGGCCGGCGTCAGATTCAAGCTGACCAGCCGGCTTTGAGGCGTTGGCGGGTTTCGACGGGGTTGCGGGCGAGGGCGGCCGGCTCGGGCGCGCGGCGGCGTTTGAGTCGGCCGTCGCGTCAACGTTTTTTGCTGGACCGCTTGGCGGACGACGCGCGTTTGGTCGCGGCGCGGCGGGGTTTTTTGACGCTGCGCTTGATCGACTTCTTGCCCGTTGAGCCGTAGATGTTGGTCGGCTTGGGAATGTTGTCGCCCATGGCCGACAGGGCCAGCTTGACGGCGCCGTTGGCCGCCATGGTCTTGAGCTCGTCGGAGAGCGGCGCGGCCGCGGGGTCGTCGACGTAGCGGCGGCCGCCGATGAACCAGGGACCGTATTCGGTGCCGAAGGCGGCCGTTTCGGTGACCACCGAGAGCTTGGAGGAGGCCAGTATGAAGTTGCCGTTGCCGGAGTACAGGCCCAGCAGGTAGTTGCCGGTCTTGGGCAGGCGGTAGACCAGCACGTCGCCCGGGCGCAGCTCCTCGCGGGCCACGGCCTGGCCTTTGGCCACCTGATCGGCGGCCGTCGGAGGCAACTTGAGGCCTTCTTGGCCGTAGACGAATTGGATCAGGCCGGCTTCGTCGAAGCCGGTCTGGGGCAAGCGTCCGCCGGCGCGGTAGGGGCGGCCGGTCAGGCCGTAGGCGTTGAGGAGCAGCTGGCCGGTGAGGTCGTTGTGGAGCCGCAGGGATTTTTTGGAGCTGGGGGCCCGGTCGAACTCGACGGCGGCCGCGGAGGCGGCTTGATCCAGGTCGGCGGTGAAGCGGTCGCGGGAGACGCGGCCGAAGTAGGCCAAGAAATTTCCGCCGGCGAGGCCGGTGGACAGTTCACGGGTCAGGCCCTTGACACAGGTCGGCAGATCAATGAGCTTGGGGGCGTCCAAAGAATCGGCGTCCGCCAAGGCGGCCAGCGGCGCGGGGGCGACCGGCGGGGCGGGGCGGGCGGCTTCGGTCATGGCGGCTGGCCGGTAGGTCGGAACGGAGAGCTTGGCGGCGGTGGAGCTGGGCTTGGTGCAGGCGGAGGCGAAAAGCAGGAGCGAAAGGCTGGCGGTCAGAGTCGCCGCTCGTTTAAAAACGCGTCCGTGGGCTTGCCGGGGGTTGCTCATAAAGGTCCTTTCAGCGCCGAACCGGGGCGGCGCTTTAGTTAGCCTCGCTGGGCTTCGAGCCTGGTAGTCGGGACGGTCCGAACGCAACGGACCTAGACTGACGGCTATAGGGCGTGAACTTTTGAACCATCCCTGATTAAAACCAGGGGATTCTCATAACAATGAATTCAATATAGCTCTATTTTGATTATTATTTGGCATATTATAGCGAAAAAATCTATAAATAGTTATTTTTGCTTAAGATCAACTCCTTGTGAAAGGTGCCCGACAGTTCCGGGCGGTCCTGAGCGCTCGCCGCGGCGGCGAGCGGGACGTCGGAAACATGGACTGGTTAGGGCCTCCCCAGAAAGCCAGCCTTTTCAAGAGCCGATATTCGTCGGCCGGCGCTCCGTCCTGCGGCGGGCGAGGTCTGAAGGCCTCGCGAGCCCCGGCCGGCGGCCTTCTTGGAGGCGGGGGGAAGCCCGCGAACCAGGGCGTCGCCGCGTCTCAGGGGCGAAAGCGAGGGGAGGAATTGGCTGCTTTCGGCCTGTTGCGCAATTAGATGGATTGGCGGGGAATGACCTCAACTATTTTACCCATTAGCGAGAAGTTGTCAATGAAAAAAAGCGTCAAGCGGACAAAGCGGCCTGTTGACAGCCTCCCCTGACGGAAGTCGGATGCGCCCTCGGCTTAGGTTCCGCGGCG
>JAISZC010000193.1 GCA_031269485.1 Deltaproteobacteria bacterium | reverse complement strand
GGAACACCCGGACGTGGAACACCCGGACGTGTAACTCCCGACGTGGAACACCCGGACGTGTAACTCCCGACGTGGAACTCCCGACGTGGAACACCCGGACGTGGAACACCCTGACGTGGAACACCCGGACGTGTAACTCCCGACGTGGAACACCCGGACGTGGAACACCCGGACGTGGAACACCCGGACGTGTAACTCCCGACGTGGATCTGCCGGGCCAGGACTTGGCGAGCTCGGAGGCTGCCAAGGCCGCCAAGCGCCCGGCTCGCGCCAAAGGGGCCGGAAGCTCCGGGCCGCGGGCCAGTCGGCGGCGCCCTCGGACGAAGCCGTCCTCGCCGCCGGCCGGCGCTCCGCAAGCCGCCGCTCGCGCCGCAAATTCGGCCGCGCTCCGGCCGCCCATTTCGGTCTCGCCGGCTTTCCGGCCTTTCCGGCCTTTTTGGCTTTTCTGGCTTTCGGGCCTTTCCGGCCTTCGGGCTTTTCCGGCCGTCCTGGCCCCTTTCTTCCGTTCGCGGACGCCTCAAGGCGTCCTCATGGAGGCGTCATGCTTTTCAAGCGCAAAAATCCCCTGCTCGCCAAAGTCCAAGCCGCGGAGCGGACCTTGGCCGCCCATCCCCTGGCCGCGGCCGAGGTCGACCTCGAGACGGCCCTTCACATGGGGGCCTTTGTCGAGGACGCGGTGGATTTGGACGACTTCTACCACCTTGAGCCCGGCGTCCTCGACGACTGGCTGCCCCCAGGAGGGTCCGCGCATGGCTGAACGTCGCGAAGACTTCTTCCGCAAGGATTTCACCCAAAACGTCCTGGCTCTGCTGAGCGAAAACCAGGCCCCCTGGCAGAAGCCCTGGCGGCCCGGCCACGGCGGCGCCCCCTTCAATCCGATCAGCGGCGCGGTCTACCGGGGCCTCAACCGCGTCAACCTCGCCCGTCTGAGCGGGGATGATCCCCGGTGGGCGACCTTCAATCAGGCCAAGAGCCGGGGCTGGGCGGTCAAGTCCGGCGCCCGGGCCGCCGTGGTGGAGCACTGGCAGTGGACCGAGAAAGCCGCCGCGCGCGGGACCGACGGCGCCGAGGGGCTCGACGGTCAGACCGTGGAGATCAGCCTCTCCAAGCCGCGCGTGAGGCGCTTCAACGTCTTCAACCTCAGCCAGCTCGTCAGCCTGGACCCCGACCGGCCCATCGAGCCCTGGCGGCCGCCGAGCCCCGCGTGGGCCCCGCGCGAGGCGGCCGAGCGTCTCGTCGCGGCCTGCGGGGCGAAAATCAGCCACGACCGCGCCGACAAGGCCTTCTACAGCATCGAGGAAGACTGCGTCAACGTGCCGCCCAAAGGCAGCTTCGCCGACGCCGAGGCCTACTACGCCACGCTCCTCCACGAGCTGGCCCACTGGACCAGGCACCCTCGGCGGCTGGCCCGCTCTTCGGGGCCCTTCGGCGGGGACGACTACGCCCGCGAGGAGCTGCGCGCCGAGATGGCCTCCTGGATGCTGTGCCAGGATCTGGGGCTGAACTTCACGCCCGCCTCCCGGGCTTCGTATCTGGCCGGCTGGACCAGAAAGCTCGGCGGGGACGGCCGGGAAATCGCCAGGGCCTGCGCCGACGCGGAGAAAATTCGCGTCTACATGCTCGATTTCGCGCCGGAGCTCAAGCAGCGGATCGTCGACCAGGTCAAGAGCCAGGCCCTGCCTCAGGACCCGGCGGAGAAGCCGGCGCCTTGGCCGGGCGACGTCCGGAGCGCCCCGGCGGCTTCGACGGCGGCGTCCGCCGCCCCCATCGACCCGGAGGCCGCGCTGGCCGCGGTCGTCAAAAAGCGCCCGGTCCCCCTTCGGCAGCCCTGGCTCGCGGAGCTGTCGGCGGAAAACTTGCCGGCCGAAAGCGGACCGGAAAACCGGCCGGAAGTCCGGCCGGACGGTTTTTCTGAATTGAACCCGCTCGTCGCGGGAGCGGCGGCTTTGACGTCCGAGCCCGCCGCCGGGCCGGCCCCGGAGCCCGTGCCTGAGCCTGGGCCTGAGCCCGGCGTTTTGGCCGGCGCCTCGCCGGCGCCGTCGGCGCCTGACGGCCGGCCTGGGGACCTCGACGGCCCGCAGGCCGCCGAGGCGGCGCTTGGGCCGGGCCAAGAGCCGGACCAAGAGCCGGACCAAGAGCCGGACCGGGCGCCTGATCATCAGCGGTCTGCCGTGGCGGCTCCCTGGTCGGCTCAAGATCGGTTCCAAGCCCAAGCCCAAGATCCAGCTCAAGCCGAGGCCCAGGCCCAGGCCCAGGCCGAGGCCCAGGCCCAGGCCCAGGCCCAAGTCCAGGAGCAGGCTCAAGCTCGGACTCAAGAGCCGACTCCAGGCCAGTCCCCGGCTAAAGCCCCCACGCCCGTCCGGCGCTCGGCCCAGGAGTCCGCCACGCGGCGGCGCGAACAGGCCCGGCTGGCCGAAGAGCTCCTCGACCGGCTGGTCCGCCCCGGCTTGGCCCAGAACGCGGCCGAGCGCTGGCGCCACGTCGGCGCCAGATGCCAGGACGCCCTCCAAAGGGTTCGCCACGGCCAGGAGTCCTTCAGCCTCTTTTGGCACGAAATGCGTCACTTGGCCCACGTCAACGTCGAGCTCCACGCTGGCCCCAAGTCCCGCGGCCGAGGCTTCGACGAGCGGGAGATCCTCGGCTGCAACGGCCTGCTGCTGGCCGTGGACCTCTATCGGCGTCTGGAGCGCGCGCAGGGGCCTTTCAAGCCCAACGATCCGCGGCGGCCCGTTTTCGCCGCCTGGCCGCTGCGGCCTCTGACCGCCGAGGGCGTCCTTCGGCCCTTGAAGATGGGCGAAAGCTTCTTTGGCCGTTTCGAGCTGTGCCCGCCCGGACAGCCGGCCCTCGTCCACGTCTTGGCGCGTCTGGCCGACGAGGAGACGCTCTTGTTCCTGCGCGACGGCCGCAACGCCGTCGAGCTGGCCGCCGCCTTCAACTCCTCGACGACGCCTCTTTTGAGCGCCGATCAGAGCCGGCAAAAGCGCCTGTTCGACTCGTTTCTGGTTCCTGCCGTCGCTGACGAGCCGGCCCCGGCGCGCCAGCTGACCCGCGAGCAGCACCGGGCCTGCCTGGCGCGCCTCAAAGAGCGCCTGGACCTCAAAAACCGCGGTCAATGGCCTGGCGAGCCTTTTTTCGGGCCGAACTTTCCGCGCTTCCTTGGGCCGGACGAAGCCCTCAGCCAGGGGGCCGAGCCGGCCGCCAGCCTCGTCGCCGGCCGGGGCGACAGCCAGTCGATTAACCAGGCGGCCGGCCTGCTGAGCGCGAGCCGGGCGGCCGGCCCTGAGGGCGCGGTCAGCCAAGCGGCCAGTCAAGCCGCCAGCCAAGCGGCCAGCCAAGCGGCCGGCCAAGCGGCCGGCCAAGCTGCCGGCCAGACGGCCCGCCAAGGGGCCGGCCAAGGCGCCGGCTTGGACGCCGGCTCGTCTGCGCGCTCCGACGTCAGCTCGGCCCCTGAAGCCGGACCGGACGTCCCGTCGCCGACTCCGGCGAGCCGGTTTTTGACCAGCCCAGGCCGCGACGAAAGCGCCGAGCCGGAACCCGACGAGCGGCTTTCCGGCGGCTTGAGGCCCGGACCGCGCGCCTGAGCTGGCGCCGTCTTCGGCCGGACGGGCCTGGGGCGGCCTCCAAGCCCGGCTGACGGCCCCGGCGAGCGACGACTGGCGCGCCGCCGCGGACTGGCGAGCTTTTTGTCGCTTGAGCTTTCAGAGCTTTCGTTTTTTCTGAAAACCCTCCGGGCGTCCCGGCCGCCTCAGGCGGCCGCGCCCCATTTTCTTCACCCCAGGCCTTGGGGAGCGCCCAAGTTGCCCGCAGGAGCCGCCATGCACGTCAAACCAGCCTTAGTCGTCGTTCAATCCGGGCCCTTGGCCGAGCGCCTCGGACCCCTGCTGCCCCCAGGCTGCCGTCCGTTGCCCGGCCCCCGGCGCTTGAGGGATTGGCCTCTGCCGCCGCCGGGCTTGCTGGGGCCGGAGTT
This sequence comes from Deltaproteobacteria bacterium, assembly GCA_031269485.1. Taxonomy (GTDB): domain Bacteria; phylum Desulfobacterota; class Desulfarculia; order Adiutricales; family Adiutricaceae; genus JAISZC01. The sequence goes on along the minus strand of JAISZC010000193.1, from coordinate 1,171 downwards.
CGGCCCGCAAGTCCACGGCTCGCCCGGCCGGGCGCCTCTCTTGGCGGACTTGGCCGCCAAAGTTCGCCGCGTGAAGAACGTCTTTCTGGCCTTCGAGCCCGGCCCGGAGGGCGAGGCCCTGGCCGCCCGGGTGGCCGCGGCGCTGGAGCTCGACTCGCCCCGGCGCCTGGAGCTGTCCCGTCTGACCCCGCAGGCCGTGGCCGCGGCCTTCGACGGGGCCGGGGAGCTCGACTGGCCCTTGGCCCGCAGCCACGAGACGCGTCTGGCCCTCAACCTGTTGACGGCCCGGCCGGCCGCCCGCGCCCTTGAGGAGCTCGTCGGCCGCCCGGTGGCCGCCGGCCTGGCGTCCTCGCCGCTGCTGGCCCGTCTGGCCGCCCGGGAGCGGCTCCTCGCGTGCCGTCGCCCTCGGACGCTCCATTGGGCGGAGGCGCTGGCCCTCGCGCCCGGCGGCGGGCGTCTGACGGTCCGGTGGTCCCCGGAAGGCCGCCGGGGGGCGTTGACCGCCTCGGAGGCCTCGGCGGCGGCGGGGGTGACGGAGCTCGTCGTTCGGCGGTCCAAGCTCACGGGCTGGACCGAGCCGCGGCCGCGGCTGACTCTGAGCTCGCTGGCGGCGGCCGCCCAGCTGGAGCTGGGCTTGGAGCTGCCGACGACGCTGGCCTTGGCTCGGCGGCTGTGGCTGGCGGGCTGGCTGAGCTGGCCGCAGGGGGACCTGGAGGCGTCGGGGCCGGAGGAGGGGGACGGACTGGCGGCTGCCCGGCCCTGGGGGATTTTGAGGCCCTTTGAGTCCTTTGAGCCGTGGCCCGATCGGGCCGGGTCGCGCGAGGGCGTTTGGGCGGCGCGGCCGGCCGGCCCGTCGGCGGACCGGCCGGAGGAAGCTTGGGGGGACGCTTGGGCGGAAGCTTGGGAGGAGCGCCGGGCGGACCATTTGGCGAGCCATTTGGCGGACGGGCCGGAGAGCGAGCCGGCCGGTCCCCGGCCGCCTTGGCTTTGCGGCGAATCTTCAGGCGAGTCTTTAGGCGAGTCTTCGGGCGAGTCTCCCTCCTCGTCTCCGTCCTCGTCTTCGTCCGGGCCTTGGGCCGGGCCTTGGGCCGGGCCTTGGGCCGAGCCTTGGGCCGAGCCTTGGGACAGGCCCCAGTCTCCGGGCAGGTCGGCGGGCGCGCCGGCCGGCGGG
>JAISZC010000170.1 GCA_031269485.1 Deltaproteobacteria bacterium | reverse complement strand
GGCTTTTTGGCTCTTAGCCGGGTTAGGGCGGCCATCGGCCAAGGTTTTTAGGCTCTCAGCCGGGTCAGGGCGGTCATCGGCCCAGGTTTTTAGGCTCTTAGCCGGGTCAGGGAGGCCGTCGGCCGGGGCTTTTTGGCTCTTAGCCGGGTTAGGGCGGCCATCGGCCAAGGTTTTTTGGCGCTCAGCCGGGTTAGGGCGGTCGTCAGCCAAGGTTTGTTGGCTGCCAGCCGGGTCAGGGCGGTCTTCGGCCGCCCCGCTGATTCCCCCGGCCGGCGTCGGCGGGCCCTCGGCCGCCGTCGGCGCCGAGGCGGCCGCAGGCGGTTCGGCCAGCAACTCGGCCAAAACCCGCAGGCTTTTGAAGCTGCGTCCGGCCTGCAGCGCGGCCAGTCTTTGCAAAAAAAGCTCGGCCGCCGTCAAGTCCTCGCCGGCCAAGGCGGGACAGTCGTCGTGGCTGGCGATCCGGCGGATGGCGGCCAGGGCCTTGGGCGGAGCCGAGTCGAGGCGTCGGCCGGCCGCGCGGGCGCACTCGGGGCAGAGCACGCCGCACAGGGCCGGGTCCCAGCCGGGCGCGGCCGGGGCCGGGGTCCCGCACACCTGGCAGTGGTCGAGTTCGGGGTCGAAGCCGGCCAGCCGCAGCAGCCGCTTGGTGAAGCCCAGCGACAGCCGGCGGGCCTCCAGCGCCGGCGGCCGGAAGTCCGGACACAGGGCCAAGCCCCGGAGGTGGCGCACCAAAAGGTCGAAGGTGGCCGGGGCCGGGTTGCGGGGGGCCTCGAAGGCGCGGACGAGTTCCAGGGCCCAGGCGGTCAGGCAGCGGCAGACGGGCTCGGCCGGCAGCGGCGGGACTCGGGGGTTGGTTTCGGCGCGTTCCACGAAGGCCGTCTCCGAGCGGGGCCGCTGCCGGAACCAGTACCAGGCGGCCCGGCCTGGGTCCAAAAGGCCGCCGCCGAAGCGCCTTAGGCTGCGGCGGGCGTTTTTGGCCAAGGCGGTCAGCAGACCCTGCTCCTGGGTCAGAAAGGTGGTCAGCAGATCCGCCTCGCCCCGCTCGAGGCGGGCCAGGACCACGGCGCCCTGTCGGCGGGCCGGCGGCAGGGTTTGGCGAGGGGGCTTCATATGAAGTTCACGGTCCGGAGGCGGCTGAGGCGGTCGAGCAGGCGATTGTATTTGGTCAGGCGGCACTGCGGGCAGCTCGAGCGGCAAAAGGCGGCGTCGGCCGCGCGCCGCGCCTGCTGGCGGCGGCGGGGGCCGGTCCAGATTTCGCGGAAGGATTGGGCGGTCAAGTTACCCAAAGAGTCGGCGTCGGGGTTGGCGTTGAGGCGGCCGCAAAGCCAGACCTCGGCGTCGGCGGTCACCACGGCCGACAGGCTGTGGGCCAGGCACGGCAGGCCGTCGTTGCCCTGGCCGCGGTTGTCGCTTAAGGCGTCGAGGTTGACGGCGAAGCCCGCCGCGGCCGCGCCCGGGAGGGCGCCGAGGTCGGCGCGGCTGAGCATTTCGGGGTGGTCGACCACCGGCCGGACGTGCAGATAATCGACTCCCAGGTTTTTCAGGGTCTCGGCCAGCTTGACGAGCGCCGTCGGCTCGTCGTTTTGGCCGGTCAGCACGTAGCCGACCCCCAGCGTCGGCCGGGCCGGCTCGGCCGCCAGGCGCTCGAGCTGGGCCAGCACCGACCCGAAGGCGTCGCGGCCTTTGAGGCGGCGGTAGGTTTCGGGGTCGGCGGCGTCGAGGCTGACGCGGATCCATTCGAACCGGCCGAAGAACTCCGGCCCTCGCCGTGGCGTCAACAGCTCCACGCCGTTGGTGATGAGCCCCGCCGCCAGCCCGGCCGCCAACGCCGCGTCGACGGCCGGCTCGAAGAGCGGCGAAATGGTCGGCTCCCCGCCGCCCTCGATGGTCGCGCCCCGGGCCCCGCCGGCGGCCAGATCGTCGAACAGCCGCCTCAGGACGTCGAGGTCCAGCCGGTCGGGACGGCGGCGCAGGGCCAGATCGGAGCACCACCGGCAGGCGAGATTGCAGCGGTTGGTCAGAGACAGCTCCACCGAGACGGGGTAGCTCAGATCGGGCGGCTCGGCGCGCAGGACGGCCCATTTTTCGGGGAAAAGAAAAATTTTTTCCAGGCCGATTTCGTTCGGTCTGGCGGAGGGCGTTGGCGGGGCTGGGGGCATGGTCGTCAGGCCGGCGGGCAAGCCGCTTCAAGCATGCGCCGGTAGTAGGCGTGGAGGCGGCGGCCCAGATCGGCGTAGGCCTGGTTGAGGCTCAGGCGGCCGAGGTTGAGGTTTAGCCAGATTTCGAATTCGTCGTGGTCGTCGTCGGTGCGGGCCTCGCTGAGGAAAGGCTGGATGCGGCGCTGCAGCAAGGGCGTCAGGGCGGCCCGCGCGAGCTGGTCGTCGAGCTCCAAAGCCGCGACCAGCTTGGGGTGGAGCTTGATCAGCTCCTCTTTGAGGCGTCTTTTGAGCTCCACCGCTTCCGGCAGGCCGCCGAGCTCCGGCCGGCTCAACAGGCCGTGGGCCAGAGACCAGTTTTTTTCCGCGCCCAGGCCTTGGGCGTGCATCAGAGCCAGGTTGTAGGCCGCCGACGGGTCGTTTTGCTCGGCGGCCAGAGTCAGCCAGCGGCGGGCCTGCCGATAATTGCGGGTCACGGCGTGGCCCTGCAGGTAGCACACGCCCAAGAGCCGCTGGGCCGGGGCGAAGCCCAGGTCCGCGGCTTGCTCGAAGTAGCGCACGGCCAGCTCGGCGTCGGCGGAACGGTTGCGGCTGGCCAACAAAAATCGCTTGCCGCTCTCAAAGAGGCTTTCGGCGGTCGGCGGGGAGGAAGCGCCGGTCATGGAGCTGGGCGTCGAGCTGGACATGGCTGGGCGCTCCTGGCGATCAAGGCCGTCCGCGGCGGCGGTCCGAAGTTCAGGACAAGGTCAGCACTTCGGCGCCGTCGGCGGTGACGGCCACGGTGTGCTCGAACTGGGCGGACAGCTTGCCGTCGACGGTCACGGCGGTCCAACCGTCGTTTAGGATTTTGATTTCGTAGACTCCGGCGTTGATCATCGGCTCGATGGTGAAGACCATGCCGCTTTTCAGCTTCAGGCCCGAGCCTTGACGTCCGTGATGAGGGACCGAGGGCTTTTCGTGAAAGGCCAGGCCCACTCCGTGCCCCACGAATTGGCGGACCACGGAAAAGCCGCGGGACTCGACGTGGCTCTGGATGGCCCAGCCGACGTCGCCCAGGCGGGCGCCGGGACGGACGACCGCAATGGCCAAATTGAGCGCCTCGCGGGTGGCCGTCGCGAGCCGGACGCCTTCTTCGGGGACTTGCCCCACCAGGTAGGTGCGGGCGTTGTCGCCGAAATAGCCGTCCAGAATGGTGGTCACGTCGATCTTGACCAAATCGCCGTCTTTTACGCGGCGACCGTCCGGAATGCCGTGGACCACCACTTCATTGATCGAAATGCAGCTGCTGGCCGGATAACCTTTGTAACCAAGCGTGGCCGGCACGCCGCCATGCCCGACGATGAAATCGTGAATCAACTTGTCCAAACCCTTGGTGACGACGCCAGGAACCAAGTGTTCCCCGATGAAATCAAGCGTTTGGGAGGCCAAACGGCCGCTTTTTCGGATTTTGTCAATCTGTTGGACGGTTTTAAGATGAATCACGGGGATCGGCACCTTGCACGCGCGGCCGACCGAAGGCCGGCGCGACGTGGCTTCGGAAAATTGCAAGGCCGTCAATAAACCGACGAACGCTGGGCCGTGGTGATCAAACGGGTGCTGGTCACCCCGCGGCCTTTCTTGCTCATGGCCACAATTTCTATGGTCCCTTTGCCGCCAGGCGGCAAATACGTGGGCGAGACGTAGCTCTCGCCCCAGGCGAAGGGCGTGCCTTTTTGATCATGGATGACGCCGCGCATGATCACGCTTTGGATCGGGCCGCCGGTGTTGTTGACCACGTCGGCCGTGATGCGGATGTGGGCGCCGTCATTGAGAAAGGCCCAGGCGTAGTCCGTGACGTCCACCGCCAGACTGCCTGGCCCGGTCTCGGCGACGTCGACGTCGGTGGGCGTCTGCTGATCGCCGGGCACGGAAAGGACGGCCGTGCAGGCCGTCAAAAAAAACAGCGTCGTCAGCCAAAGAGCGGAGCGGGTCGGCCGCCTGGCGGAGAAAAGTTGGATCATGCGATGCCTCATGGACGAGCCGGGAAAACCTCGCCCCGGCCGCTGGACGAAAAAGCCGGTCGCGAGAAAGCAGGGCGCCGGGCGGCCGGCGTCAGAGCCGACAAAAGAGCCGGCCGCGCCCAAGAGACGCGGCCTCCGCGCAACTGCTCGTCGTCAGTCATCATTATACCCCATCAAGTCCAGGCTTTCAACCACGGCGGCTTGAGCCGGTCCGACGTCTCCGTCTCTCAGGGCGGCCGCGCGGCGGCGTCCTTTCCGCCCGGTTTTTTCGCGCTTTGGCGTCGCCGCCCCGGCGACGCGCGGGCGCGGATCTCGACGGGTTGTCGCGGCGCGGGCTTTGAAGCCGCCCGCGGCGCCGGCCTCGGGCCCCGCGACGCCGGACTCGTTCCGCCGCCCATCCGAAGGCGGCGCGCCGTCCATCCGAAGGCGGCGCGCCGTCGCTCCGCAGGCCGCGCGCCGTTCATCCGCAGGCCGCGCGCCGTCGCTCCGAAGGCCGCGCGCTGTACCTCCGCAGGCCGCGCGCCGTCGCTCCAAAGGCCGCGCGCCGTTCATCCGAAGGCCATGCGCCGTTCATCCGAAGG
>JAISZC010000041.1 GCA_031269485.1 Deltaproteobacteria bacterium | reverse complement strand
GTTCGACCGCCTACAACGCTAGCCACTTTATAGACAGTCATATTTTTTAATAAAGTTTTAAAGATAGCGCCTGCAATTTATTTGTTTCATCGCAAAAAAAAATGATTCCTTTTTAAATCTTTCATTGATACAACTGTCGCTGCGACTATTTGACCATCCAACCATCCATCCATCCATCCATCCATCCATCCAACCAACCAACCAACCATCTATCCATATAAGCAATCAATCAATATATTTCAACCTTGTCTCACCAATTATTGCATATTATAAAATATTAGTCTCGCAGGAGCAGACGGCGGGGAACGGGCTGGCGGCTGGCGACGGACCGGCTCGCCCGCCTTGCGGCGGCCGGATGGCCGAGTTGGTAGGACGAAGGTTCCCGAGCTGGAGGACGAGCGGGGGGCGAGGGGGCGAGGGGGCAAGGGGGGCGATGTCGAGGCGACAAGGCCGGCCCGCCGTCGGCGGACGGCGGGCCGGCTTATATGAAGGCCCCTCAGGGGCGGGCCGAAGCGAAAGTCACTTGACCTCGCCGGTGGTCATGGCGGCCATCAGGGCGTCCTTGTCGCCGTTGATGAGGGCGACGTCGGCCTCGGAGGGCTTGAGGCCATCGGGCAGCTGAGCCTCGGCGCCGGCGAGCACGGCGCTGACGCGGGTCTGGATGACGGTCAGGCGCTCGCTGGAGACGTTGTTGTCGGCCAGGAACTTGTTGAGGTCTTCAGCGGCCGGCTGGGCGCCGGTTTGCATGGACTTGAAGTTCAGGGCGAAGTTTTTTTTGGCGACGATCAGATCGTCGGCGGTCAGAGGGGCGTTAAAGTCCTGGGCGACGGCCGAGACGGCGGCGAAAGCGACGAAGGCGCAAACGGACAAAAGAAACAATTTGATTTTCAACATTCAATCCTCGCAAAAGGTTGGCAGTCCGACCTGCCGGTCGGGAGCGGGCGACGACGGCGCCCGCCGTTATGCTGGAAAAGGAAAATTACAGGAAAAAAGCCGGCCTGGCCGCCGCCAAACCGACTGTGAGCTGGCGCAGTCAATATTTAGTTGACTTCGCCGCTATAAAGCGCAGCTTCCAAGGCCTCCCGGTCGGCCTGGACGAGTTCCACGTCCTGAGCCGGCGGCCGTTTCTCCTCGGGCAATAATTCGAATGAGCCAATTAGGATTGACTGCACTCTATATCTTATGACGCCGAACCGCTCCGGGCTGAGGCCTTGCTCGCCGACAAAAGACAAAAGTTCTGCCGGCGTGGCCTCTCCGCCAGCTTTTAACTGAAAGGCGCAATATTGCTTGAAAATTTTCAGGTCGGCGGCGGTCAGCGGGGCGTTGGGGTCCTCCTGAGCGAAGACCGGCGCGGCGAAGAGCGTCAAAAGAAAAAAAAGCCAAAGGCCGAATTTGATCCGGGACATCCGGAGCCTCCTGCCGGACCCGAAAGGTCGCGGCCGTCTGAAGCGGCTGAAACTGTTGCAGGCCGGATGGCGACAGTGCTCAGCGGCCCGGCGCCGAGCGCCGAACGAGGGGAATATTACTGCCTTCGAAAATAAAAAGCAAGTCAAAAAAAGCGGAAGATGCCCCGCGAGCTTGCCGGAGGTTGCGGGGCGACCTTTAAAGAGCCAAAAGACGACCTCAAGAGGGGGCTCGGCGGGGCTCAGGCGGGGCTCAGGCGGGCTCGGCGGGGCTCAGGCGGGGCTCAGGCGGGCTCGGCGGGGCTCAGGCGGGGTTCAGGCGGGGTTCAGGCGGGGTTCAGGCGGGGTTGGCGGGGTTCAGGCGGAGCTCGGCGGGGCTCGCGTCGTTCGCGCCGCCGTTCGCCGCGGGCTTTAGGGGCGGCTGAGACGCGTCAGCAGGCGGGCCTGAAGCGGCGCCAAAAGAATGACCAAAAACAGCCGGCAGGCCTGCATGGCGGCGACGATGGAGAGGTCGACCTCCTCGGCCCCGGCGGCGATGACGGTCACCGCGTCCAGTCCGCCCGGCGAGGAAGCCAGATAGGCCGTCAGGGGCGTCAGTCCCGCGCCCCGGACCATGAGGCTCCCAAAAAGTCCGCAACCAAGGATCATCAGAATCACGGCGACCGTCAGGACCGGAAGGGCGCGGAGGGACTGCCGCAGCGACTCCTTGGTGAAGCCCAGCCCTATGCGCCAGCCGACCAGCGCGTAGCACGGCGCCAGCACCCACGGCGGGAGAGCCGCCGTCGCGCCCCAGACGGCCTTGAGCGCGACGGTCAGGGCCATGGGCAGCAAAAGTTGTCCGCCAGGCAGCGGCAGGAGGCGGGCCAGGCCCAGGCCCAGCAGGACCGCGGCCGTCGTCGCCAGCAAATCGAGGCCGTCGAAAGGGGCGAAAAAAGCCGAGGCGCCGGGGACGGCCGCCGCCTCGGCCGGGCCGGCCGAGGGCAGCCACAGTCCCGAAACGGCCGCCGCCGCCAGAGAGACCAGCAAGACCCGGTAGTACTGGGCGAAGGCCACCACCCGCAGGTCGGCCCCGTAGTCGGCCGACATCAAGGCCATGATGGAGGCCGAGCCGGGCGAGAGGCTCCAGAAGGCCGAGGCGCCCGGCAGGACGCGCAGGCGGTGGAGGCCCAGCGACAACGCCCCGCCCAGGACGATGGCCCACAACGTCCCCCCGAGGAGGTAGGGCCAGCTGACGGCCAGCGTGGCCCAAAAGGCCCCGGAGGCGCTCCGGGCCACCAAGGCGCCCAAGAAGCCCTGCCCCAGCGTGAAGGCCGAGGCCGGGACCGTCGGGGTTCGCCCGCCCAGGGCCAAGGCGATCCCGGCGGCCATGGGGCCCAGAAAAAGGGCCGCCGGGCAGCCGGCGGCCTGGAGCGCGCCGACGAAGGCCGCCGACAGGACGATCAAAAGGAGCCAATCGGCGAGGCGGCGCACGTCGGTCAGGACCTTTGGAAAGTCCTTTGGCCCTGGATGAACTCTTGATAAATGTTGACGTCGTCGGGCGAGCCGATGATCAGCGGCACCCGCTGGTGGATGTAGTTCGGCTGAACGTCGAGGATGCGCTCGGTCCCGGTGGTGGCCAAGCCGCCGGCCTGCTCGATGAGGTAGGCCAGCGGATTGGCCTCGCACATGAGCCTGAGCTTGCCTTTAGGCTTCAAAGGATCCTTGAAGTCTGCCGGATAGAGAAAAATGCCGCCGTAGAGCAAGTTGCGGTGAAAGTCAGCCACCAAAGAGCCGACATAACGGCTGGAGTAATGTATGCCGTGTTCGGAGTAGCCGTGCTTGATCCAATCGACGTAGCTGCGGGTCTGATCGTCCCAATAACCGTAGTTGCCCTCGTTGACCGAATATATGCGGCCTTTTTTAGGCGTCTTGATGTTGGGATGGGACAGCAAAAACTCGCCGATGGACGGATCGAGGGTGAAGCCGTTGACGCCCTGTCCGGTGGAGAAGACCAGCACGCACGACGAGCCGTAGATGATGTAGCCGGCCCCCACCTGCCGATGGCCCGGCTGGAGGACGTCCTTCATGGTGGTGTCGCCGTCGGGGAGGCTTTCGCGACGGTAGATGGAAAAAATGGTGCCGATGGAGACGTTGGCGTCGATGTTGGAGCTGCCGTCGAGAGGATCGAAATGGACGATGTAGTTGCCCCGAGGATACTGTCGAGGAATTTCGATGATGTCGGCCTCCTCCTCGGAGACCAGCGCGCAGACCTCGCCGGAGGCCGACAGACGCCTTTTGACCGTGTTGTTGGCCAGCTCGTCGAGCTTTTGCACCTCCTCGCCCTGGACGTTGATCGTTCCGGCGCGGCCCAGGACGTCCACCAGCCCGGCCTTGCCGACGTCCCTTTGGATGATTTTGCAGGCCAGCACCAAGGCCTGCAAAAGCCTGGTGAAGGAGCCGGTGGCCCCTGGGCTGAGCTGCTGATTGAGGAGAAAATGGTTGGAAATGGTGATGCCGACGTTTTCGCTCATACCGACCTCACTGTCCCTCCCCTTCGCCGCCCGAGCCCCGAGACGGCTCGGGCGCTCCGGCGGAGAGGCCGCGGCGACGGGCTTGGCGGCCCGGCAGGGTGAAAAAAAAGGCGACCGAAAGCAGGTCGCCTAAAATGAGCCGGCCGACGCCGTCAAGCCTCAATTTCTGGGCTGACGACGGGCGCGGCGGGCCAAAGCCTTGCGGAGACGGCGTTTGGATTCGCGCTCTTTGCGCTTGCGGCGTTCGCTGGGCTTTTCATAAGCTTTTTTGCTCTTCAGCTGCTTAAGCAGGCCGTCGCGGGCGATCTTCCGCTTCAGGGCCTTGATGGCTTGCTCGACGTCGTTGTCGCGCACCGAAACCTCAATGCCCGTGTTGTTGCTGCTCACGCTCAATCACCTGCCTTGCCGGCTCAAGAATCGTCGGGGCTCCGGCGGCCTCAGGCCGCGGTCCTCGTTGGAAGCCTAGGGGGCACATTACCTGGAACGGGACGAAAAGTCAAGACGTTTCGCGGCTTGCGGGAGGCTTCCGACGAGCGCGCCGCCGGACTTGCGTCGAGGCGACGACGGCGAGCGCCGCCGGTTCCCTGGCGGCCGACGACATGGCGCTGTCGACATGGCGCTGTCGACCAGCGGCGCCGAAAGGGGCTCGCGGAAAGGGGCGTGGTCAGAAAAAATTTCGCCTCGACGAACGAAATGTTGCCGCGACAATATGGCCCCAAATTGGCGTTCTTGGTTTTTGCGCCAAAATTCGGCCCCGGAGCCTTTCGCGCCGTCCAGCTCAGACGCCAGCTCAGGCGCCAGCTCAGGAGTCGTCGGCCGCGCCCGGCGCGCCGCTTTCGTGCCGGCGGCGCTCCACCAGCGCCAGCAACTCCTCGCGACCCCGGCCGGTGAGCGAAGAAAAGGCCAGCGGCAAGCCGCCCAGCTCCCGGCCGATGGCGGCCAGGCTGCTGGTCAGCCGCCCGCCGGAGAGCTTGTCGGCCTTGGTGGCCACGACCTGAAAAGGCAGCCCCAGCTCGTCGAGCCAATCGGCCAGCCGTCGTTCCTCCGGCTGGACGCCCCGCCGGACGTCCATGAGGATCAGCGCCAGCCGTGGACCGCGCTCGGCTTGGAGGTAGTCCTCGACGAGCCGCCGCCAGCTCTCGACCATGGCCTTGGGGGCGGCGGCGTAGCCGTAGCCGGGCAGGTCGACCACGTGCATGGGGGCCTCGCCGACCCGCCAGACGACCTGAAAAAAATTGATCAACCGCGTCCGGCCGGGGGCGGCCCCCACCCGGGCCAGGGCCCGCCGGCCCAGCCACCGGTTGAGGAGAGAAGATTTGCCGCAGTTCGAACGGCCCAGCAGGGCCGCCTCGAAGCCCACAGGCTGGGGGAATTGGCCGCGGGCCGCGGCGGAGACGACGAAGTCGGCTTCGGCGGCCGGCGGCGACGGCCGCGGCGCTCGAGGCGGTCGCGGCCGCCGAGGCGAGGAGGCCTGCAGGCCGCCGCGGCCGTCCGCGGGGCCCTCGGCGCTCACGCCGGCCTCCGCCCGGCCTCGGCCGGCGCCTGTCCGTCGCCTGGAGCGCTCGGTCCGCGCGACCCGGGCCCGCGTTCGCCGATGAACCGGGCCAGGCGCCGGAGGCCTTCTTGGATGCTTTCTTCGGAAGCGGCGTAGGAAAAGCGCAAAAAGCCTTCGGCGCCGCGGCCGAACTCGACGCCGGGGGTCAGGCCCACGCCGGCCTGCTCCAAAATCTCGAAGACCAGGCTGCGGGAGTCGCGATTGAGGTGATCGGCGCGGGCCAGCACGTAGAAGGCGCCGGCGGGCTCGACCATGACGCCCAGCCCCAGGGCCCGCAGCCCGTCGACCAAAAGACGGCGGCGACGGTCGTAGACGGCCCGCATTTTTTCCACCTCGGGCCAGGCCTCCCGCAGGGCGACGGCCGCGGCCTTCTGGGCGGCGGCGTTGACCGAGATGACGAAGTTCTGGGCCAGGCTGCGCATGGGCCGAATCAGCTCCGGCGGCAGGATCAGGTAGCCGACCCGCCAGCCGGTCATGGCGAAGCTTTTGGAAAAGCCGCCAACCACCACGGCGTGGTCGGTGAATTCCAAAATGGAGCGATCGCGCTCGTCGAGATAGCTCAAGCCGTGATATATCTCGTCCGAGACGATGAGCCGGCCCAAGCCGGCCAAGGCGCTGAGGCGGTCGGGGCCCAGCACGGCCCCGGTGGGGTTGGCCGGCGAGTTCGTCAGGATGACCTTGATCTCCGGGCCGAGCGTCAGCTCCTCCGGCCGGAGCCGGAAGCCCTCGCTTTCGCGGACCGGCGAAAGCGCGGGCCGGCCGCCGTGGAAGGCGATGAGGTTGGGGTAGCAGGAATAATGGGGATCCGAGATCAGCACGCCGTCGCCCGGCTCCAAAAGGGCCCCAAAAAGCAACGACAGCCCGACGGAGGCGCCGGGGCAAATCAAAAAACGGTCGGGATGCAAGGTCAGGCCGTAGTGGCGGAGATAATGCTCGGAGAGCGCCTCGCGCAGCTCGGGGTCGCCCTGGGAATGGACGTATTTGAAGGCGCCGTCGGCCAAGGCCCGCCGCATGGCCTCGACGATGATCTCCGGAGTGCGAAAGTCGGGCTCGCCCACCTCCAGGTGAATGACGGAGCGGCCGGCCGCCTCCAGGCGCTGGGCGGCCTCCAAGACTTCCATGACCATGAAGGGCGTGACCGCCAGAGCCCGCCTGGCGAGCTGCACGGGTCGGCTCACTCGAAGCCCAGAACTTTTCTGGCCCGTCCCTGGGCCTCGATGGCCAGGGGCGTGTTGGGCGCCAGATTCACCACCTGGCCGTAGGACTCGGCCGCCTCGTCGGCGTTCCCGAGGCGCTCGTAGCACTCGCCAATCAGAAAGAAGGCGTCTGGATTCTCGCGGTTGAGGCGCACGGAGTTGAGCAGAAAGTCCAAGGCCTTGCGGGTCTCGCCGCGTTTGAAGCTGATGAGGGCCAGGCGGTAGTACGGCATGTCGTATTGGGGCCGGAGGTTAATGAGGCGGAAGTAGATGGCCTCGGCCTCGGGGATCTGGTTTTGCAGCTCGGCGATGACCCCCAAGTTGAACTGCGGCAAGTGGGAGTTGCCGTAGGTCTGATCGTCGAAGCATTTGCGGAACTCGACCTTGGCCCGCTCATAATCCCCTTGGGTCATGTAGACCAGGCCCAAATTGTTGTGGATCTCCGTCTTGGCAGGGTCGATCTCCAAGGCCCGGTTGTAGTGCTCGATGGCCTTGGGAAAGTCTTGGAGCTTGTAAAAAGTCAAACCCAAAAAATTGATGATCTTGGGATTATTGGGCGACAAGGCGTCGGCCTTGGAGAGTTCCGAGATGGCGCCGGCCAAGTCGCCCTGCTGCATCAGCGAGGCGCCCAAGGCGGCGAAGGCGTCCGCCTGCTTTTTGCTGGTGTCGACATGCATGGCGTCCGAATCGGCGCGCCCGCCGCAGCCGGAAAAAAAGGCCGCGGCCAGCGACAGCAGGACGGCGAGGACTTTGGTCGCGTGGTTTGGGCTCATGAAGCTCCCCCGGGGAAACCCGCGGCTGGCGCCGCAGGAGGAATGCAGCCGGACCCGAACAGGCGAGAAAGCGTCGTCGGCCTGGCGCCTGATCGCCGCCGGCCGGGCTCGCGCCGCCCTGGGCCCGGGCCCTGAAGCCCCGACCGACCGCTCAGACGATCTTGTTGAGGGGGTACTCGATGATGCCCTCGGCGCCGCTGTCAAGCAGGGCGGGAATGAGATCCCGAACCGACTTGGAGGCCACCACCGTCTCCACGCTCAGCCAGTCCGTTTGGTAGAGGTGGGCCACGGTGGGGGCGTTGAGGCTGGGCAAATTGGCCACGACCGCGGCGATGTCGCGTTCGCGGACGTTCATTTTCAGGCCAACCATGCCCTCGGCCCGCAGCGCGCCTTGGAGCAGCAGCGCCAGCTGGCCGATCTTGGCCTTCTTGGCGGGCTCCTCAAAGGCGCGGCGGTTGGCGATGAGCTCGGTGTGGGTCGTGAGGATCTCGTCGATAATCTTCAGCCCGTGAGCCTTGATGGTGCTGCCGGTCTCGGTGACCTCGACCACGGCGTCGGCCAGGCCCGAGACCACCTTGGCCTCGGTGGCGCCCCACGAAAACTCCACGTCCACCTTGAGGCCCCGTTCCGCGAACCAGCGGCGGGTGACGCCGGGGAGCTCGGTGGAGATCTTCTTGCCGGCCAAATCGGCGGCCTGGCCGTAAGGTCCGCCGCCGGCCACGGCCAGCACCCAGCGGGCCGACGACGGCGTGGCCTTCGAATATATCAAATCGGCCACCACCTCGACGTCGCTCTGGTTCTCCAAGCGCCAATCCTTGCCCGACAGGCCGCAGTCCAGCACGCCGTCGGCCACGTAGCGGCTCATCTCCTGAGCCCGGCAGAGGGTGCAGACAATCTCGGGATCGTCGATGTCCGGAAAATAGTTGCGCGAGCTGAGGGTCACTCGCCAGCCCGACCGGGCGAACAAGGCCAAGGTGTACTGCTCCAGGGAGCCCTTGGGCAGGCCCAGACGCAACGGGGCGGCCTGGCCGGAAGCTTTGGGGGCGTCCTTCGGCGAGGCCTGGGGACCGGCCGCCCGGCCGCCGCTCATGGTCGGCGGCAGACTATCATTGAGTGATTTCATACTCGCCATCCTTCAGGCGCCGAAAATGAAAGCAGGAGCGGCGGCCGGTGTGGCAGGCGACGCCGCCGACCTGCTCGATTTTCACCACGATCGCGTCGTGATCGCAATCAAGATAAAGCTCCTTGACGATCTGCACGTGGCCCGAGCCGCCCCCCTTGTGCCACAACTCCCGTCGGGAGCGGCTCCAATAATGGACCTGACCGGTGGCCAGGGTCTTTTCCCAAGACTCGCGGTTCATGTAGGCCAGCATCAGCACTTCGCCCGTGACGGCGTCCTGAGCCACCGCCGGCACCAAGCCGCCCGACTTGTCGAAGTCAGGCTCCAGCTTGATTCGGCCGCCAGCCGCCGTTCCATGGGCTTCGCTCATGACTTGGCTCCTTGAAAAAAAATATTCGCTTTCTGCAAAGCGATCCCCCTATTATAATCCAGGCCGCGGCGTCGTTCAATCGTTTTCTCGCCGCGGCGCGCCGCCGTGCGCCGCCGCTCAGGAGCTTTGCCGGCGGCCGCGCGAGCGAGGCGG